>CAZNOV010000186.1:0-2510 GCA_964574725.1 uncultured Nitrososphaera sp.
TCCGAGTGTCCACCCAATCTGGTTCATTTACGATAGAGATTCCGGCAACATACTAGCTGGTACCCAAAAGGGAACGAAGAAAGTCGGGAACATTCGGCAAAATCCTGGCAAGGTATACTTCTCGATTGATGACGAGGGCTTTCCATATATGGGAGTCAAAGGAAGGGCGTCTGCGGCGATATGGGAAGACGTTCAGAAAAATCTGGCAGTCATGGAAAAGTTAAACATGAAGTATCTGGGCACGCTTGAACATCCGATTGCAAAGATGATGATAGAGAATGCCAAGAACGGGAAAGAAGTTGTGATCGAGCTCACGCCAAAGTTCTTTTCAGCATGGTATTTCTCAAAGGCTCAGTAGAGGTAAGCCTGCGATCGCATATACAGAAGACGCAAGCGCGACTACCACTGCAATCGCCAATGTGAGAGTTCCCTTTGGGGACCCGTCATCTCTTTTTTGTTAATCCATGAATGCGAGCATGAATATTTCTTATCTAAGCGTTACCCCTAACAATTGAAGAAATAATTCAACTGTTATACCCCGCTGTTCAGAAGTAATCCTCTGCTGTGATGAATGGTTAAACAAAATCCTTGAACATTGGAGGCTCGGCTTTTATTCATGACGGTGCTCAGGATTTGCGATGGGATTCCTTAGAAAAGATGGCTTTGAATGCAAAGCATGTGGAACAAGTTTCAGAAGCGAAGGAGAGCTCGCCGCACACGGAAAGATCCATACGGGCACCCAAGAAGATCATTTACAGCATGAGCATTTCTCGTGCAGCGCATGCGGAACGACATTTCACAGCAGCAACGAACTTGCGGTGCATGCGGAACTACAGCACACGATGACTTGATGGGCGCGAGCGTTATTGGTGGCCTCTTGGTGGAACAATCTCACCGGAAACGTCTGCGCCCCTCCTCACTCTTTTTTCGTGATATGTGAAATTTGCTACTGGTGTGCTTCAACCATTTCAATTCATTTGCTGCATCCTGATAAAAAATGTCCCAGCTGCGGCGAAGGACTAAAATCAATTCCAATATCTCTTTCCAGGGACATACCGTCAGTCGAGGCCTGTCCCAATGAATTACGCCAATCTATGGTAATTAAGGAGGAGATCGAAATCTGAATATTGTGGATTCAGAAACATCAGCAGTTGTCGTCGCAAGAATTTGTGGAGGTAGTGAGAGAAAAAGGAAGGTGGCCTACTCTGTCGTGGAGACGTACCACAGCCTATGCCTGGACAGAAAAGATATTATGCTCGCACAACTGGAAGCGTGTGAAAAACTCCTCAAGTATACAAGGGATGGCAATGACGAAGAGGCCATAAAGGGAGAAATAAGAGAACTGAAAACTATCATTGATTTGATTTCCGTCTAAGCATCATTTCGCTGAGCCACAAGTCAACTGGGATTTCTCACATAGGTAGTAACAGGGCAAGATATGCTCTTAAACCCTGCCAGAGCATCGAGGAAACGATAGGGTTCTATCCTTCGTATAGCTGTGTTTCGGGATGGAAGGCGACCCATTCAAACCAAAATCCTTCATCGAACGGTAGGCGGGTCAGCTGCTTGCCCGCCATTTCACCTTCTATAGCTACTCCATCAAAATTCCACTTGCTTTTTGTCTGCTTATCAACGAAGATGTTGTTCGCGGCGTCGTACTCAAATTCGAGCGTTTGACCATTGATCATAGTTTCGTAGGCTCTGACCATGAATGGATGGAGTGACATCAGCGCAAACGACCTTCTACCTATATCATCGTTGATGACCTTCTTGTCTTCAATGTCCTGAATGTTGTATGCTCTGTAGATCCCATTGTCTTCCATTCCCACCACTATCTCCTTTACACCAAGTCTATCATCTCGATTCGAAACAGGAAATAGAACCCTAGGGCTAGTGTAATAGTCACCATAGGGGTCTGCGCCATACGGTCTTCCGAATCCAGTATTCTGCGATAGCACCATGCTGTCAGGATAAAGCTTCTTCCATTCTGCCCAGTTTGCTAAATCGAACGGAATCCTTTCGAGCTTCTTGCCGGTATGCTCTCCCACGATTGCCTGTCCTAAGGCCTGGCTCCAATAGGATTCGCTTGATCTGTCGTACATTACGAGATTACTATTGTATAGTTTGCCTGACGTGCCAAATTCAACAACCTCACCATCAATGGTCCGTTTGAAGACCTGGTTGGTAAAGCAGAGAGGACAGTAGGTTACAGCCACAGGAACTCCCCCCACTTCGTCATTCACGATTTCATGCCAAACAAGAATTTGCAAGGGATATGCTCGTATATCACCATTGATATTGAGACCAAGTACGAGCTCAAAATCCTGTAGGAACTTGCCTGCGTCCTGTACTGACACAAATTTCGGGTTGTCAATTGATGGGATTCCATCTCTTGGCGGTCCTCCCCCAACAATCTGGTTTAGTGGAACAAGCGGCTCTGGATTATTCGTGTTTATGTCGGTTGCTGTCTCTTATACACATCTGACGCTGCCGACGATCTTACGCGTGTA
>CAZNOV010000187.1:0-2502 GCA_964574725.1 uncultured Nitrososphaera sp.
CTGGCCGGCCAGCTGCAGCGGTACAAACTCTGCAGGAGCTGCTACGAGCGGCACGGAACAAAGTCGCGCATAAAGCAGAACGGCCCCTGCTACATCTGCAAGGGGCTGATGGACACCCTCGATTCCACTGCGCAGCGGATACTCGATGCGGCAGGAGGATACGAGTTCAACACATTTCTGATAGGAGCGATGCTGCCCACGCAAATTTATGAAAGAGAAGACGCAATGAGAGCCAGGCTCAAGATCCGCGGAAGAGAGAGCATCAAGAACCAGCTGACCAGGGAGCTCGGCATCATGATCGCAAGATCCACCAGGAAAAAGGTGGAGTATTTCAGGCCGGACCTGACGATAAGCCTGGCCGTTGACAAGGAAAACAATGTGGATGTATTGACTAAATCAAGGAGCCTGTCATTCGCCGGCCGATACAAGAAGAAGGCTCCGGGATTTCCACAAAAGCAGGGCAGGTGTCCATCATGCGATGGGAAAGGATGCGATTCCTGCAAGCATTCAGGCCTGTCTGGCTATCAGAGCGTCGAGGGCGTGATAGCAAAAGAGCTGATGTCCAGGACGCAAGGTCGGCTTCCCCGATTCTCGTGGATAGGGAGCGAGGACCAGAACAGCCTTGTCCTCGGGACCGGCCGCCCCTTTTTTGCGCGGATCTCCGATCCCCGGAAAAGAAAGCTCGGAAAAATCAGGGTCAGGGAAGGTCCTATCAGCGCGCTGCTGTCCGCTGGGGAAGACGTTCCCGAAACCCCGATGCCGTTTACCGTCAAGACGAGGATCCACGTAAAATGCGAACGAGACCTTGCAAAGAAAGATCTGAAAACCCTCAGGTCTCTGGCAGGTACTGAAGTCAGTTTCCAGAATAGAGCAAAGGTCGCAACCAAAAAGATCTATTCCGCAAGCGTAAGACAGAGTGGCGCAGCCAGTTTTTTTCTGACTATTACAGCGGACGGCGGGCTGATGATAAAGCAATTTGTCGGCGGCGAGGAATACATGAAGCCCAGTGTTTCGGAGCTCCTGAAGAGCAGGTGCGAGTGCGTGACGTTTGACATCCTCGATGTGAGGACTCAGTAACATTTTTGTCTGACCGGGGCAAACTGTGTTCAGCTACCGATGAGCGGCTTTGACCCCCTTTACAAAGTTCACAGCGCGAATATGGCAGGCGAGTTACCCCCGCGTGTCTACAGCCTGATCGTAAAGAGGTTCCCGCTCGTCATCGAAGGGATCAAGCGGATTGAAGAAGCGTCGGGGCTAAAGTATCCGTACCACTACGTCGAGCCCAGCATGGTAGTCTCCACGTCGGTCGTAGAGTTCACGCACATGGGGATATTCTTTGCGAGAACTATTCCCGTGGTGGGAGAGGATCGGCTTTTGCGCGTAGTCGTTCAGCTTGCAGCGCCTCTGGTCGCTTACGGACTGAAGGGCACCGTGCACGCGATCCTTGCTCACGAGTTCATGCATTACCTGGAGCTGGTGGGCAGGATTGTGAAGATGAAGGTAATCTCGGATGAAGTTTCTGGCACGCTTTTTGAAGGGACGTACGCGGATGAAGGAAGGCTCCTCGAAGAGCGCGCGGTGTTCAGGTCAGATCCGATGCTGATAAAGCACATAACCACGCGCTTTCCGGAAGGCTTTAGAGATCTAAAGCTGGAGGACAAGGCGATCAAGTTCTGGATGAACAAGGGCCTGTCCACTATCAGGGTCCCGATAGACGCAAACATCATCAAGATTCCGATAGAGGCAATGGCCCGGCTCCACGTGGACCAGGCGGTAAGGGACAAGATATCCGAATTCGAGAGCATCAAGCTCAGAAAGAAAAGATTCACAGGCTATGCCTAGCGTTTCGGCGGATGAACTTGAAGCCATAAGAAGATGCCTGGAAAAGGTCGCAAAAGGGCGTCGGATAGCCGCAGCATGCGTCTACGGATCCAGGGTAGCCGGATACGCTAGGCCGGACAGTGACATCGATATCCTGGTCGTTCTGGAGCAATACCGGCACGCGATAAAGTACTCCTACATGCGGGAAGGCGGCAGCGAGATTTCTGCCCTCGTCGTCAGCCGCAGGTCACTTGAAGGCGATGCACTATCGGCGTCACTGGGCGAGTTCGCGGTTGGTCGGCTGCTTCACGTATACGAACCGATATTGAACGCAGAGCTGCTGGAGTCAATAGAGCTGGCCTACAAGCGCCGCGTTATCCTCGAAGAGCTGCATGGCGTCGTGGACGCTGCAGGGGCGCTTTCGTCAGAGCTGCTTTTTCCGCTGGAATACGTTCTGTTTTCCAAGGTAGCGCGCAGGATGGAGCTGTATCCAAGCGCGATGTACAGCTATTACCAGACATATGCAGGTAGCCCACACTCCAGACGCAACCTCAGCCACGCACTCATGGGCTACCGCAAGGCGCTTCAGGATATCGTCTCGGAGGATCGGCAGCTTTTTTCACGCTATGCCGATCTGCTGCAGATTTCTGACAAGCGCATCCTTGTAGAGAAAAACAAGAC
>CAZNOV010000188.1:0-2498 GCA_964574725.1 uncultured Nitrososphaera sp.
ACGGTACGCAGTGAGGGTACGAATCGTCGCAACTTCATCCTCGCCCATGAGGCGGCTATAGCCTTTCACATCAGCGCTGAGGATGGCGACAAGCTTACGCTCAATTCTTCCCTGAGGTGACTGTGCAGCGAGCTCTTCATGGTTCATACAGTTCAGAGATAGGCGAAAAAATAGCGAAAGGCAAGCCGGTTTTTTCTTTTACGCTTGGCTCATTCGAGGTGTTTTACTTCCCAGCCCTGCTGGGCTAAATACTCAGCAATGACTTGGCGATGGCATTCTGCAGCGCGTTGTTCTGCACACAGCAAACAGAACGGACCTGGGATATCGGACAGTCGCTCAACCAGTAGGTCTCCCGCTCGTGTCATTAGCCGACGATACCGCTCGTGCCACTGCGCATTTCCCATGAAAAGGTTCCCCAGCTCCACTAAAGATACATACTGCATTCCCCCTTTATGCAATAACCCTTGGATGCCCTTCTCTGGCGATTTCGCCTGCGCATACACTCCCATGCTCGCTCGATCTGGTCGCAGCCGCACATCCACGACTGTTTTGATGCCATGCCGTTGGAGCAGCGCAAGAAAATCCTGCGGCTGCCTGCCACCGTAGCCAATGGTGTAGCACTTTTTGTTCAAGGTTTCGTCTCCAGATGCCTCCGCCGAATCGTTTCCGATCCTTGCAAAATGGAAGCGTCACTTCCGAATTGCAAGGATATCTCGGCACCGAGGTATACCTTCAGTAACAATTTGAAAAGCTTCCCGTGGTTGGGAATCTTAAGATGAAGGAGTTCTTCACCAAGGGTATGGATAGCGGTTGGCTCTTCCACTTCACCTGCCTGGGTATACTTTTGGACCAACCGAGCCGTCTTGCGCAGAAAGCTCTTGTCTACTGGAATGCCGCGTTCGTAGTTTGCGCGCACGAGGTGATGCATCCGATAACCGTCAAATAAGATCGCCACCATAAAATGCTTCCTTGCAAGGAACTTACGCATATTCCGGCGATTTCGCGTTGTCATCTTTTCGCTGGTCTAAGCAAATAAACTCCGTTTCGCGAAAGCGGAGAGGTGTATGCAGAACGACGTTACTGGTCCTTCCGTTGTGGTGCAGCCGTCCCGGCTGCATTCTTTCGCATTTGTGTCCACTGCATCGAACAGGCGAAAAGTGACGAAGTATGAGCCACCCTCCTTATACAGGTGGGGCAACTCGCCACGGGATCGCGGTCCGACCCAAGGAGTGCTCCGGGGGTCAATGAATTCGGATGCCATGATGACCTCAGCCTTTGTGGTGCAGCCATCCTGGCTGCCGGCAGGTAACTCTGTTGTGGTGCAGCCGTCCCGGCTGCATGATGGAGCAGACGTGGTAACCTTTGTGATGCAGCCGTTCCAGTCGCACGAGGAAGCAGGCGAGACGCCTGCACCACAATAATTTCAATAAGTCCAGCGTCATGGCGCGTCGAGCGGGCCACGGATAACGCAGGCCGCATCCCACAGATAATTCTCAAGCGCCGCTATATCGAGGCGCTTTTCGGCATAGGCTTTGGTATTCCAGAGATCCTGCTGGTTCATACTTCTCCTGTGATTACTGACAAGGGCGGCACAGCCGTGCACCCCTACCATATTTATTTGGTCATTCGCCCCTACGACTTAGCACGTGTGAAGCTCGAAGCTCAAGCGAAAGTTATCTACAGGGGAACACCAAACTTCTCTACCGTGCATTGACAGCACTCAGGATGACCGGAACTCTCCAATCTCCTAGACCTCCAGCTTCCACCCCCGCAACGGTTGCTATACGATTGTATGGTAAGTAATGCCGATGAGTTGCTGGAGCACAGCCGGCGACAGTGGAGGAGAATCGAAGAGTGATCCTTGCCGGTGACATCGGTGGCACAAACACTCGGCTCGCCGTTTTCGTGGTGGAGAACGCACGCTTACAACCCATCGTCGGAGAGACATTTCCGAGCCGTGCCCATGGCAGTCTCGATGAGATTCTCAGCAGATTTATTGCAGTCCACAAGCCGTCGATCGTTCATGCTGGCTTCGGGATTGCTGGACCTGTCAAGCATGACCGGAGCGAGACGACGAACTTACCGTGGATCGTCGATGCCCGACAATTAGCCAGTCTCTTGGGTGTTGAAACAGTAGCATTGATTAACGACCTAGAAGCTATTGCCTATGGCATCGCGGCTCTTGAGACAAAAGATTTTGTTATTTTGCACGAGGGGGCACCAGACTCTATAGGCAATGCTGCCATCATTGCTGCTGGGACAGGGTTAGGAGAAGCTGGGCTCTACTGGGATGGCGTTCGGCATCGTCCATTTGCCACTGAAGGGGGACATACCGACTTTGCTCCACGCGATGGCGTCGAGGTGGAGTTGCTCGGTTATCTGCTGTCGCGATTTGGGCGGGTCAGTTACGAACGGCTCCTCTCTGGACCGGGATTGTATAATATCTATCAGTTTCTGCGTGATACCGGACGCGGCGAGGAACCGGGGTGGCTGACTGA
>CAZNOV010000189.1:0-2498 GCA_964574725.1 uncultured Nitrososphaera sp.
TTTACAAGACTCAGCCCGTATGAGTACTTCGAGCATGAAATAGAATAGCCCCACTTTGCCACTCCCCGTTTCTATCAGAGGGGCTCCGTTTTCGTCGAAAATATCTGACATGTATCTACCCTCGCCTTTGGGGGCAGTCTCAGGTAGCTTAATCTTAAAATAGATGTCTGCTTCTTTGCGAATCTTGGGCCCAATGCGCTCAGCCTCGAGCCTATCGGCTTTTGGTATATTTGCGAGTTGTCGCTTGGGACCAAAAGGAAAGAATCCTCCACGTATCTTGGGAAAGGATTCGTTATGATTTAACTCAGAGTCACCTAACTTAGAGTCATCTATGAACCAGTGGCTTTCTTTACTGGGATCAATTCTCCGTGATAAGCTTTTGGATACGGCATCCAATTCTGCCTCGACGGTTATATCAATCCATTGGTCCTGATCATTAAAATCAAATGCCCTTATCGAATCGTGAAACCCACCATAGTCAGTGCCCACCTTACACAAGACCAGTCTCAAGGCATTTACAAAATTACTTTTCCCAGATGAATTTGGGCCAATGAACACGTTAATTCCCTCGAAGTCCCCATCCTTTGGAATCCGATCTGGCTCTAGTTCATATGGAAAGGATTTCCAATTGCTAATCTGAGCCCGCAATATCTTCATTGATGAATCTCCTGATCAAATGATGGAAACGTCATAATTCTTCCGCTCCATTATCTGCTCATGAACTGAACAGGTCAAATCCTATCGCTAAGCTCATGAGCTGTCAATCAAATTCTCCGCGGACTTCATGCTCCTCCTACAGTGAATGAGCGAATGGGTAGGAGAAGGAACGAGCCGCTGACGGGGACCCGCTCCTATTCCCCCATGCTCCCATTCCAGGCAGTTTTATCCGCACGTCGCAGCGATTGCTCAAGCTGCCCGCGAGTTGGTCCAAAAGCGCGACCGCTGGCTCAATCCCGAAGGGGCGCCGAGAATGAATTGAAGAAGCGCACGCTGACCAACCTGTACAACCAGCGTCCCACCTAGCTGGAGATGGCCCATCGCAAGCTGGATGAAGCGGTGTTGGATGCTTACGGCTGGCCTCACGACTTGAGCGATGAGGAAATCCTGGCGCGGCTGCTGGCGCTCAATCTGGACCGCGCATCAACGTGAGCCTTTTGAGTGGTTCCCCAGGTTCTACTCCCAAAACCAAGGTAAACATTACGATTGAATGTCCATTCCCTGTCTGTAGATAAAAACCCTATAAACTAAGGGATCTACTTGGCACAATAGTAAACACAAGAATTATTTTGTTTACTTCAGTAAGCGATGAGCTTCTACTGCAACAGGCTCAACGTTACTCGTTGTAGTTTCTTTAGAATGTGACGCCTTATTCTTCCTTCATAGAACCCGTGCGCAACAGCGTTGCGGATTCGCATGCACTCCAGTAAGAAATCATAGTCATCCCGTTCGAGTATACCATCTGTATAAAGCCGGCTAATTACTGTTGCCGGTCGCAAATCTGGAAGATCAACCTCATTGTTCTTACTGGCCAAACGCATGGCCGCTTCTGTAGCAGACCATGTAATCAGTAGCGATGCAGCTAACATCCCCTGTTCAGCGAGTCGTTGTCCCTCTTGAAGTCTCTCCTTGATGAGGTCTTTGTTGATGGTTTCAGGTATGTCGCGTTTGGAAGGATCATCAATAAATAATTCAAGTCGCCATCCTGGATGTCGTTTCACGACGCTAGATAATTTCTTCCAGTAGTCAATGTCGCGCAGCTTGCCCGATGGTTTTACCTCCATCTCGATTGGTTCATACACGATAGGCCATTCGGCGACCGGCTGTTTCGATGATTTTGATGTCGGCTTTATTACCTCAATCACGATTGATTCGTCACCTTTTTGGGCGACTATGTCGGGCCTAAACTTACTCAAGAAGCGAGGTAATTGGTTCGGAGCCGGAGCTACAGTTACTCTGTAGCCACGCTGTTTATACATCTCCGCGATCTCGTAGAGGCGCTTCTCTACTTTGGACGCGTTGCTGCTCGCCATTAGATCAACCCTCCCATGTCACTATAATGTGCAATAGTTCCGTGTATTTTTCAAGTGCTGCCGCAAGCACAGCGCTGGGATTTTGGATACGTGCGACATTCCTAAGATCGAATTTTTCGCTGATGACCTTGTGTACTTGCTCATCGTTCACGTAAACAACCGTTTCGAGAGCATCGAGGATAGGCTTGATGATATTGTCCACATCAGGTGGAGATAATGTGAAATAATTGGTAAATGCTGACTGTCACGGCGGCGCTCCCCGTCGGCTTCTTGCCGCTGGGCCAATGTTCCTGTGCGATGGTTCTCACTGTCTTAATCCACTTCTGATACCGTTTGGCATTGGTCTTCTTCGCTTTCAACGAAACAGCAGGGCCTTCCACAATGAACTCGAACCTTTCCAAGTGCGACCTCTCTGCCTTTCAGCGAATTTGAATCCTTATCAAGACCAATTGTAAGAACAGACAAGTT
>CAZNOV010000190.1:0-1145 GCA_964574725.1 uncultured Nitrososphaera sp.
GGAGCGCCAGATCGGCGACTTGGACTTCTTGAACGCTTGGCGGACAGTCCAGATCGCATTATCCAGCATAGAGTTGGCAAACATTTCCGTTCGTTATGTCACCCCGTAATTGAAGTTCCCCAAATAAACGTAGCTAGGCATTCTTTGGAATCTTTAGCGATGAAGCCGCCTGCTTGAAGGCCTTGATCTTCGAGGCAAGCCTTTCAGCGGCAGACAATAATATTTCCTCTGCAGTCAGCGCACCGTTTGACTCTATTAGCAGGATAACTTCGTCGTCGTCCTTGCCATCTTTGACGACTGCCGCGGATGTCGGCTGCCACTTTGCGTGACTCTTGCCGGTGCCAAGCCTAGCGTACGCTTCGAACTTCAGCTTCTGGCTGGGAGCAAGGACAACAATGGGAATCTCCTTGCTGACAGGCTTGACGAGCTCGTCTTCAGAAACGAGTTCCCCTGACAGTACGACCTTTGATTTATCACTTGCCTCGGAGTCGAGCACAAGAAGCACCCTGCACTTGCTGCAGCCAAGAGTGCTCTTGCAATCACATTCGTGCGGCATTACAAATCTCCCGGGGTCAGTCCTTAGCGGGATCAGCCCCAGCCTGTGGGCAACTGCCTCATCGTGCATGACCGACGAGTTTTCAAGCATGACTACGTCGTCAATGGCAAGTGTCGGCACCTCGCTGATTGCAAGCCTGCGAAGGGAATTAACGTACTGCCGTGGAACATTGCTAAACTTTACAACTATCATATCGTCGGACTTTTCAACGACTTCAACAGAAGCAGAAACCAAGACTTGAAAAAGTGCCTCAAATCATCCTTAAAAATCTACCGAAAGTTGCAAGATTTCTCCGTCAAATTTAACACGCATATATACCTCTGCCGAAAATGATCCGCGACATCCAAGGTATGACAGATACCAAGTATACTGTCGTACGCCTCACTGTCGAGGGCGACAAATTCGAGCTCCTTGTCAAGCCGGATCCTGCGCTAGAGTACAAGCTCGGCAAACGCTCGGATATTTCAAGCGTGTTGGTTTCAGACGAAATATATTCAGATGCAAACAAGGGTTCAAGGGCCTCTGGCGAAAAACTAACAAAGCACTTTCGAACCACGGACGCGACCGAGGTTGCAAAACAGATCCTTGC
>CAZNOV010000190.1:1245-2475 GCA_964574725.1 uncultured Nitrososphaera sp.
CTAAAGTCCGAGACCGCGAGGCTCACCGTGACAATCCCGGCACAATTTGCAGCGCAGTCTTACAGCATACTAAAGTCACAGGGCGATTTCAAAGGTGAGGAATGGCTCGCGGACGGCTCGCTCCGCGTAGTACTTGAAATGAATGCCGGGATGAAAGGTCAGTTTCTGGACCGACTGGGTTCAGTTACGAAAGGCTCAGCTCAGGTCAAAGAGGGATAACAGGGTATCTACAATTAAAATATAAGTCAGCTGTTAATACTGACCAGCAATACACAGGAGACAGGAAAAAATGAAAAATGATCACAGAGTAATTTTGCAAGAGCAATATGCCCCGGTGGTGAGTCTTTGAGGAATGCACGACATAAAGAGAAAATACGTAATCCCTGGAGACAAGATTGTCGAGGGTAATTTCAGACCTCTGATGAATGTCATTAGGTCAGGCAACTCGCTAATTGCAACGAGGATCGGCATTGCGGAGTCAGGGCGTGACGGTGTCAAGGTAATACCACTGTCAGGCGTCTACATCCCACGGGTGAACGATCTGGTGATTGGCAAGATCGTTGATCATTCGTCTCTTTCATGGGAGGTCGACATCAATTCTTGCTTCTCGGCCCACCTGCCTGCCCAAGACGTATTTGGCCGGGACTTTTCGCCGGCAAGAGATGACATGACTAGACACTTTGCAATTGGCGATCTGATTACCGCCAGGATAATGGCATTTGACAGGACAAGAGATCCGATGCTGACGGTACAGGACAGGGACCTTGGAAAGGTGCAGGGCGGCGAGCTGCTGAGGATTTCCGCGACGCGGGTCCCGAGGCTCATTGGTAAGCGAGGGTCGATGATCCAGATGATAGAGCAGGCCACGCACACGCGCGTCCTCATCGGACAGAACGGAATAGTGGTCGTTACTGGCAGAAATCCAGAAGGAATAAAACTGGCCGTCCAGGCAATCAGGATGGTCGAGGAGGAAGCCCATACCGCTAACCTGACCCAGCGAATCAAGGTTCTGCTGAATGTGCCGGACACGCCTCCAACCCGGGAGTCAACACGTGCTCCGGTTGGCACCGCTGCTGACAGACCTGAAGAAGCTGAATCCGCAATGGACGTAGAAGAGGAATTGGATGTCGAAGGGGAAAATAGTAAATGACTCAAACAAGAGCTTTGATAGATGAACATGGAAAAAGAACGGACGGGCGAACGGCAGACGAGCTTCGCGAAGTCAAGATA
>CAZNOV010000191.1:0-2460 GCA_964574725.1 uncultured Nitrososphaera sp.
GTGCCCTCGTCAGTCTCGCCAGAGTAAAGGTGAGCGACAAGGCCAAGAGGCTTGCCAAGAGGTGGAAAATGGATGCAAGGGTTGCCGAGCTCGTCATGCGGGAATCCGATCATGTCATCAGGGGAGTCCCGGGCTTTGTCCTAGCAATACGCGACGGCATGATTGCTCCCAATGCCGGCATCGACAGGTCCAACGCGCCAAGAGGCAGAGTCATCCTGTATCCCCGGGATGCTTTTGCGACTGCAGAGAGGTTGAAACACAGGTTCAAGGAGGAGCTTGGAATCAGGGTGGGAATCGTGATCGCCGACAGCCGCCTCATGCCCACGAGGATAGGCACAACGGGGGTGGCAATCGCCTGTGCCGGCTTTGAGCCCGTTGAGGACCTCAGAGGCAAGCGCGACCTCTTTGGCCACGTCCTGCGCGTTACTCAAAAGGCGGTAGCCGACGGCCTTGCCACAATGGGAGTGGCTCTTATGGGTGAGAGCAGCGAGTCAACGCCGCTGGCTGTCGTGAGGGGAGCAGGTGTGGCATGGACCGATCGGAAGCTTTCCTGGAAGGACATGGCCGTCTCAGTGCATGAGGACATTTACCACAGGAGCCTTACACCCGAGAGGTGACTGTAGCTGCTACTTGATGTTGCACATAGTTTTAATACTCCGCGTATTGAACAGAGCTTCGTAACAGATGTCCGAGTTCCTTACGAGCTACCCGAGAACAATTAACATTGTAAAGGGTTTTCAGGACTTTATCAGAAGAGAGGAGATAGAGCTTGACCATCTGAGCCTCATGGTTAGGATGAAAAAGGACGAAATAGTGAGGACGCTTGTCCAAGAGGGTTTTAGGAGAGTAAGGCTCGAGAACAGAAAGCCGTCCCAGATAGGCCACGGCTTCGCGAAGAGGCTGACCAAGCCGTGGGAAATGCACGTAAGACTTCTCGAAATGAATCAGGGCCTCATTGCAATTCAGGCTGAAGTAGAGATATCGCGCCGGTACATCCAGCATATACGATCCGTAAGGGCGCCGGTGATCTACGAGATTGAATCTATCCTGAAGAAGCACAAGATAGAATACCAGATTTGGAACGCCAAGCTGCGACAGTACATCGCTAACGTGATCGACAACCACCAGATAAGGCTGAACGCACCGAGGATGCCCGCAATGCCATGGAAGCACATGCTGGTGTGCGCCATCTCACTGTCGCTTGTTTACCTCTTCAAGTTTTCCAGCCTCTTCTAGCAAAGACTTTATTTCTTGTGCCCCCTCTCAGGCTGGATCGGGCCGGTGTCAAAGCCGCAAACAGCGACCTTCCGCCACTACGGCATCTCGCCTTGGGAGATCGAAGTCCTGTACGACACCTTGAGGCGGACATTCGAGGTCGAAGAGATACAGGTGCAGCCGGACGATCCGCAGTACGTAAGCATGATCGAAATCGCGTTTCCGCTTGCCTATGACGAGGCTTTCTTCCGGGTGTTCACGATGCCGAGCTGGTTCAAGGTCAAGGGAGTGATAAAAGATGTAAAGAGGAGGCGCGGCAAAAAAGGGCTCAAGGCTTTTCTCAGGTTTGACAGCCCGTCCGGCAGTCTACCGGCAGTCACCTTCCCACTCATGACCAAGGGGGACAGGCAGTTTGAGATGGGCATTGAAAAGATAGAGTACCTTGTAGACATTGTTCCCACGCAGCTAAGGTCGATCCCTCCGGGAACGCAGGAAGTATGGTTCGCATTTGACGATCTGGGCTACAAGTGGAGCCCGTCGGTGGCAAAGAGCAGCGAAGACAGGAACTATGTCTTCAAGAACAACGAATGGAAGACATAGTTACTTTAGCTCCCCTATTACCGGCGAATCGTGGATTGCCTTGCTCAGCTCCTTGTATTTCCTGTCCATGAAGGCAAGCGACTCGGCTAACTTTTTGGACTTGCCGTACTTGAACCGGATGAGCTCCCTGTGGCGCCAGAAATGCATGCCCTCTGAGGTTGAGAGGGTAGTGAAATAGTCCGGCCCCTTTAGGCCGTCTGGCAGCTTGACATTGTATGGGAGCAGGTATTCGACGCTGAACCATTCGTCGCCGTCCGGGTAGTCGTTGCCGGTTGTGATGTCAAAGAAAAGGTGCAAAATGTCCTCGACCGTGAAGCCGTCGTCTGGGATGCTCGGATGTTTTGCGTTCGACTTGCGGTACTCTATCTTTAGCAGCTCGGGCTCAAAGTATGCCTTGATTATTGCGCGGCGCATGACTTCATTTGCTTCCTTAAGGTTCAAAGAGGCTATATCGATCCATCGCGATTATTATATAATCTTTCTAAGGAGGTCTTGCAGCAACTTTTCCACATCACCATTAATGGTTAATATAATGTTCTTCCTCTTGGGTTAGCGGGCGGGGGTCGCCTAGCCTGGTAGGGCGTGGGATTGCTAATCCCATGTCCGAAAGGACACGTGGGTTCGAATCCCACTCCCCGCGCTTTA
>CAZNOV010000192.1:0-2425 GCA_964574725.1 uncultured Nitrososphaera sp.
GCGTACTTGCCTGAATTAATATTTAATGACTAGTATGACGTTCGGTCAGCCATACTACCGCTTGAGTCACTTAGGCACTAGCCGAGAACTGCTTCTCGTCGAAGTATGACCTGATCCAGCGATCCACGTATCGATTCTCGTTCTGCAGCACCACGATTCTGGAAATCTCGCTTTCGTCCATTTTTGCGAAATTTGGCATCTTGATGCACAAACGGTCCGAGAAGTCTCTCACCTCGTCAATCTCCAACATGTGTTCTTGATCAAGGCGCTGAGTGGACATGCCGATATGCATGTAGGACTTGAGCTCGATAAAGTGCGGATCCCCCTCCTTCATCATTTCTGCAAATTCATCCACAAAATCGCAGCTGTCGTTGTACCCCCGTATCATGGTCATGCGCAGAACAGTTCTAGTCTGCACGGTTGAAATAAAACGCAGACTGTCCCACCAGCGCTCCCATGCATCCCTGTGTCGGGGGCGGTTGATCTGGTAGAACATCTTCCTGTTTGATGCATTTGTTGACAGGTATATCTGAGTAGGGAGCGCGTCCTCTGCCTCCAGCCTCCGGAGCATCTCGGGCTCCTGACCGTTTGTAACAAGAAAGATTGACTTTGTTGCCTTGAGGGATTTTAGATACCGGATTAGCTGCGGGAGCTTTGGGTACATGGTAGGCTCGCCCGAGAGAGAAATAGCATAATGCGCCGGCAGAAGCGACTGATCCAGCTTTGCCCTGTCGTTTTTCGGATTTCCAAAATAGCCATCTATCAGCTTCTTGCGCTCTGCCATCAGCTGGTGCACTATGACATCAGGCTCGTCGACAAGCTCCTCAGGCATCTGCAGCGTATCGTAAAATTCGGTCGGCCGCCAGCAGTAGATGCACCTGTTTTCGCAGTTCATTGCGGTCGGGGTCATCTCCATGCACTGGTGAGTGGAAATTCCGTAGAATTTGTGCTTGTAACATGAACCTTCATTCGCAAAGGACTTTTTTGTCCAGTGGCAGAGCTCAACGGCCGAATGGTTGTATACCCCATACTTTGCCTTCTTTAGCTTTGATTTGAGCTGCGGCGATATCTGGATGAGATCGCCGTCCACCGAGTGTGATACGTGCTCGTCAGAGCAGCTCATCCTTCTGAAGAGGGAGCCAGATCAGATTTAAATTTTGCACCAGCCTCCTGACGAACATCTATGGTGACAGTTGATACTGATCGAATAATGAAAATAGGACTGGATCTTGCGGGATGGGACAAGATTCCCGCAGACAGCGCGATCCACGTCAAGGGCAGGAACATTCGCAAGGTCATGATTGCAGTCGATGTCGGGACAGCAGAGCTTATGCTAGCCAGAGACCTCGGATGTGACGCGGTAATTTCCCATCATCCCCTGGGGGTAGCTGCCATCAATTTTTACAAAGTACTTGACAGGCACGTTGAATACATGGAGGATCAAGGAATTCCACGGCGTGTCGCCACTCAGGCTGTCGGGAAACTGAAAGAGCGTGTCGAGACTCGAAACCACGCTGAAATCTATAGCGATGTTGTCGGTGCCGCGGAGGCGATGGGCATGCCTCTTGTCAACATCCATCAACCGTGTGACGAGTACATGCGAAAGATCATTCTGAAGAATATCAGGTCCGGGAGAACAAAATACGTCTCAGACATTACCACGTCGATCAGCAGGATCCCCGAATTCTATCGCGCTGCTACAAAGCCGCGGGCAAGATTGGGAACTGGCAAAAGCAGGGCAGGCCGCTGGGCGCTGGTGGTGGCTGCTGGCACAAATGGCGGATATCACGTTGCACGCGCGTACTTTGATCATGGCATATCGACAGTGATCTACCTGCACATAGATTACGGCGACCTAACGAAATTGCGGGATGAAAAACCGAAGGGAAACCTGTTAGTCCTGGGCCATCTAGCGGGCGATTCGATCGGGCTGAATGGACTTGGCGATAGGCTAGAATCAATCGGTGTAGAGACGGTGAGGCTTGGAATAATTCCGGGAAAGAGATTATCCGGAAAGCATGAGTAACGTAAAAAGAATTCTCCATATAGATTAGCATTTCTAACCGCTACCCTTTGCCGGTTCAGCAATGCGCAATCTAACGATTATATACAGTGGCTAACGCAATTTTTTTCGGCTGGCCTTCGTAGTATAGCTTGGTTAGTATAGGCGGCTGTGGCCGGGCTCTCTATGTTTTCGGCAGAAACCGCTTGAGGAGGGTTCAAATCCCTCCGAAGGCCCCATTCTATTGCGGCAATACCTTGCGGTGGTCTGCGTCAAGATAAATAAAAAGGAAAAAGGCTTAATGCCTTGGCATGAAGCCGCTGAACTTGCCGTACCTTGCGGTTGCTACGATGATTCCGACGATTGCGACTGCGAGTACGATTGCAGCAATTGCACCAAACTCTGGCACTAACCATGTTCCAA
>CAZNOV010000193.1:0-2385 GCA_964574725.1 uncultured Nitrososphaera sp.
ACGCCCCAGTCGTCCGGGCCGCGATGGGCAATCCCGCACAGGCCCTCCTCCAGCAGAACCCCGTCAACCTCGCCGGAAAAGCCCACGATACCGCACATCGATTCCTACGACCTCACGACCCCGCAGGACTGTCGTCTCAGCTCCAAATACTTCACGTCAATGAGAAACGGAAACCATAATCCATGGAGAAAGTGGTATATGAATCCCTCTTTCCCATCCAAAAAGCCAGCACGCAGTAGATACCGATAGGTGAAGTAGAGAAATGGACGTACCAACGGTGGAAATCTGTTGAGCACTCGGCTTCGCAGCCATCGTCGCCGAGCGACCTGATTCCCCCATAGCTTTGCCTCGACGGCATCGCCGGATTCCGGTACGCCCCGCCTCTCACAAAGCAACTCCATCGCCTCAAGCGTCGCATATCGATTGTGTCGATCAATCCACGCGTCGATGCCGCGCAAATCCTCGTGCAGCAGTGGCCCGGTCAGTGTCCCAACATTGCCGCCGCTGACGATAAAGTGCTCATTTACACTCCGTGGCTCACACCGTGCGTACCCTCGTCTAAACAAACGCAGAAGCCGCATCGGATAGTAGCCACCATGGCGAATCCAGCGCCCGTTGAAGATCATGCGCCTGTTAATGTAATAGCCGACAGTCCCCACATAGCCAGCCCTGACGCGCTCACACAGCTCGCTCTGCAATTCTGCTGAGAGTCTTTCATCTGCATCTACGTACAGGATCCATTCGTACTTGAATGGCAGCTGCTCAAGCGCCCAGTTTCGCTGTGCTGCGTAGCCCTCGAATGTATGGTGAAAGATCTGCGCACTCCACGACCGCACGATTTCCAGCGTTGCATCCGTGCTTCCAGAATCCACGACAAATACATCGTCCGTAATGCCCACAACACTCTCAAGGCAGCGGCCAATATTTACTTCCTCATTGTACGTTAAGATTACAACCGAGATCGGTGAATTCGTGATCATTTGACCTTGGTGATAGATATTGGTTAAAGTCATGACTCGTGCAGCAGCCTCAGAATTTCATGGCCATATCGCTTCCAACTCCAATCCACCGCGTGGACACGAGTTCGAGCCTTCTCTACCAGACACGATCTCAACGTTCTCTTCTTTATGACGGACAGTATGGCGTCTGCTGCCGCCACAGCGTCCAACGGTGGATAGAACAAGGCCGCTTCTCCAAGTATCTCTCGGTTGACGAGTGTTCCCGCCGCGACCGTGGCCAGTCCGGTCCCCATCGCCTCAAGCATGGGGAACCCAAAGGACTCGCAAAGGGAGGGAAATACGAAGATATCGCACGCTTCGTACACGTGCGGCATCGCTCTCTGCGGAATCCTGCCAAGCAGAACCACATCGGATTCCAGACCGAGCTGACGAATGAGCGCGGACATTCTTGTTACTCCGGCCGGCCAATCGCTTGGGGCGACCGTGAGAAACAGACGCAATCGCACACCTGCATCCCTTACAAAGCGAATCGCAGGAAGGAGCACGTCGAGCCCTTTATGGGGTGCCGCGTGAGAAGCGTAAAGCAGACGGGTTGTATCTTGTAGGTGTTCGGAAAGAAGGCGGGCTACATGAGGCGGCAGAGGCTCACGGTCTAGAAGAAACTGGTCCAGATCGAATCCGTGGCGGATCACGGCATATTTACGGTCCTCTATGTTCGGATACATCTGGTGAATCATCCGCTGCATAGCGTGGCTCGGGATCACAATGCGATTGGACGCCTTCATCACAGCGTACGCAAGTCGCCGCCTGGCACGTGCGGTCAAATAACCCCACCATCCTGCCCGCACGAGATACTCTCGACAGAAGTAGATCGGGTTCCTTTCGAAGACAATCTGCTTTACCGGCGGCTGTGTTGGCCCAAAGTTCAACACCGCAAGGATGAAGTCAGCGCGGTACTCTCGAGCGTGTCTGGGAAACTCTCGCTGGTGCCAATACAAATGGCGAGCTAGAGATCCACCAATAGGAACGCGCTCAATTGAAATGGCTCCTCCTCTATCGGGTATCCCTGCCTCCTCGTTCACATATACGCGAAACTCGTCGCATCTGTTCACTGCATGAAGACCCCGCAGGAAGCCTGTAAGATGCCGTATGGCGCCCCCCATCCTGGCCCCAACGGCATCCACGATAACACGCATCACTGGCGGCTCGCTTCGACGTAGAGTGACCTTGCAAGTTGACCTTCTTTGTCTTCACAACCCTCCCCTACCACCAGCACCTCTCGCGAACACCACTGGCTCTCGAGGGGAGCGCACTCCCAGCACTCTGAAACCCCGACGGCTGCCAGCACCTCCGCCAGGTATTCAAAATCGAAAGCCTGGCGATGCTGACCTTCGCAAAAGATGTAGTTGACAAAGCGCCCCCCCAC
>CAZNOV010000194.1:0-2358 GCA_964574725.1 uncultured Nitrososphaera sp.
GGCGCAGTTCTGTCGACTTTGTATTTGAAAACGTCTTTGTAATCCATGCCCAGTATGACATTCCTGCCAACTGCGATGATCTTTGACTTTGGCACGTCAAATCGCCAGTCATAATGGCCCCAGATCACAATCATGTCATCCGTTTCTTTCAGCACGTGCCCTATGTGATCCTCATCCTGACTTCGTACCCCCTTGTTGAAGAGCGACTTGGGATATTTTCCTTCGTATGTTGCCAGGTCTACCGGCTCTGGCAAGTCGGTACCGATGTATTTGCCATCAGTTGGCAGTGGTGCGTCCTTGGCTACTTTGTACCTCTTCACGATTTCGTAGAATGGCAGATCGATGAGGACATTGGCTGCAGCAAATCTTACGGCGGTCTTTGGTATGTCGTATCTGTCATCGCCATGACCGAATACGACAATGTTGTCAAGGTTTTCTTTGACCACATGCCCCACGTGGGGCGAATCCAGAGCTTTGACGCCTTTGTTGAAATACTTGCCTAATACCATAGGGGCAATATCGTGAGGGATGGTATTTTATCCTTACTTAAGGGCAGAGAGACTGCGGCATCAGATGAGGAAATGCGATATTGTTCCCCGTTCTTCAGGCTAGAGATGTGATGCAGGCCGGCAAACGGAATTCAAAATTTCGAAACAGCGAGATCGCGTCATTAGCCTCTTACCTTGCCGGTGTCGTCAAGGTAGTTGCAGCAGCGTATGCAGAAATATGAGCCCTTGTACGAATGCATGGAAGGGGCAACTCGCTGCGAGCTGCCGCACCCGCCGCATGCCGGCGCCATGTTTGCGCCATCTGTTGCTGATTGCATGGGGGATGCCTGTACGCCAAGGAATAAAAGCTCATAGATGTATTGTTACCATACATTTGTTAAGAGCAGTTATACTTGCAGGCGCCGTTGCTGGCTCGCTGGCCGTGTACTTCCTTTTTTCTCTATACATTCTACCCCAGTCATACCAAGAATCAGTAAGACCTCTGAGACCCGAGCCTGTCATTACCTCGGTGAAGTTTTCCGCGTCCTATATTACACTGGGCGATTCGGTAGTCATCTTTGTTTCAGGAACGAACAATGGCGAAAAGGCGGACATGCAGATAGTTTCAGTCGGCTTTCCAAACCTCACGAGCTCGGATGCAGTGCGCATAATTCAACACGATTTTCGGCAGCAGCCGGAAAGGATAGAGCCCGGCGATCAGGTGGGAGCCGGCTACCAAGGCACCGAAAACCTGGTCGCGGCACAGCACCCTTCCATAGAAGCGTTCAGCTGGCCATGGGAGGCCGGCAGCCGCTATTCGATCCAGCTCCAAGTCGAGCCGCCAGCCGAGGGCCTATTTGTGATATTTGTAAAGTCAGTGGCTCTTCCACATAGCTGGAACGGCGCACACTACCCCCAGGAAGGGACCATGGATTACCAGAGAGAGTTCGTGGACGAGTATTTCGTAGTCGTCGCAAATCCTTAATTGTCTGAGCGGAGAAAAAATCACGTCGATGAAATTTATCGGTCAGGGCTCCAGTGCGATAGCATATGGCGTAGGAACTAGGTTCCTGGTAGGCAGCGTGCTCATCAGCGTCGGAATCCTGCTCGCCGCAGGCGGCGGGAGCTGGGACATCACGAACCATCTGCTCAACAAGCCTGAAACCTTCTTTGCGCCGCCCCATGCGATCCTGTATTCAGGAGCGGGGACTTCGGTGGTTGGAGCGTTGCTGATGTTCTCTACGTCGAGGTCTCTGAGAAATATCCCGTGGCAGGTCAAGCTGGCGGTGGCGGGAGTCATTCTATTGGTCACGGCCGGACCCGTCGACTTTGCTTGGCACTCTGCATTTGGGCTCGACGGCCTCCTGAGCCCGCCGCACTTTGTGCTCGTAGGCGGCATGGTGATGAGCAGCTTGGGCGCGCTGGCAGGCATGGCATACTACAGAGCGTCTGTTTCGCGCGGCGGCCCCATCAGGCTTCATACTGCGTTGATAGTGGTTGGTATTCTTCCCCTGTGGCTTTCGCTTTCCGGAGTCGTCGACATGTTCACCCTCCCATTTTCCGACACGGACTACTTTAATTTCAATCCCGACCCGACCTTTGCCGTGGCGTTTGCGACGGTTGGATTTCCCGTCGTTATTGCCGGATGCCTGTTCGGCGCGTCGGCGCTTGCAGGCAGGCGCTTTGGAGTACTATCTATCACCGGCGCAGCGTTCGTAGTAACGAACATTCTGACATCTATAGTTCCGGACGATGCGCTGCATAGCACCATTCCATTCTACTCTCTCAATATCATCCCCATGGTTGCAGCAGACGCGGTGCTGTCGTACCGGTTCTGGAAGCCGTTCAGGGTTCCCATCTATGCGGCAGG
>CAZNOV010000195.1:0-2351 GCA_964574725.1 uncultured Nitrososphaera sp.
TATAGTGGCATCATGCTCGGCGTGATCGGTCCATGCGCTTCCAGACCAGTATTGGGAGTCCAAGTCGGAGAGGTCGCCTGTTTCTGCGACAAAGATCCCATTCGAAGAAGTGACAGGATCAGACTTTATCGTCACCCAGTTGATTGTACCTATTGCAATTGTTCCAAAAGTTGTAGGAGTGGCACACCATGAACCGCCGGTGAATTCGCAGTACAACATTGTGTTCGCGCTGCCGGCTACCGCAATTACGTCTCCTGAAGATGTTTCATGGGCGATGCCTATGACTTCTTCAGTCCCGATTGATGCAAGAAGTGTCATTGTTTTTTCCGAGCCCCAACTGTCTGTTGAACCGTTCCATATCCAGGTTATCGCATCGGAATTCGTCTGGTCGAGCGCTATTAGCGCAAGATCATTGCTGCTAGCGGTCTTCTTTGATGACAACCTTGCAAAGGAATAAACCGCATCTGATGAAAGCAACGTATTGCTATTATCGATCGATCCTTCGGCGCCAAACTGGTTGCTGCCCGCAGGCATGACCCGATAGAAGAGGTCTTGTGCGGCGACGGCTGAGACCTTGTCATACACGAGTACTAGGTCGCCTGATGTCTTTTCGAATTCGAGATCGAATGGCCGCTGTGCTCCACTTGGAGCTGTGCTCCAGAGATCAGCAAAGTCAGATTGTTGCACCCAGTTAGGCGCCGTTGTGCATGAAGAAGAGCAAGTAAAGGCATTCAGTGTTCCGTCATCCGAGAGTGTTACTATTACCCCCTTTGCCGATATCGGAGAGTATTCTAGCCAGGCAAATCTTACGGGAGATCCCGTATCAGCAAGTACCGTTTCGGCGCTCCAAGCCAGGGTGCCTGCATTCCACTCCCTGTACTTTGGCGCCTGAGTGGTCCCCGTACCGGTATTCGAGCGATAGGATATGCCAGCACTATTAGTATCCGCGTATGCTTCAGCCAAGAAGAGCTGAACAATCGTGATTGAGAGCGTAGCGGCGAGTATTGAAAGCGATACGACATAGACCACTTTGGGCGGTGTGTCAGCAAAGAATCGCTGGACGGCTATCTGATTCATCCAGATAACCCCATTCAAGGACCTGGCTTATGGATTCGACAGAGTGATTGTCCAAGTAACCGTTATGCTGTCACTTGCTCCAACGTTGATGGTTGAGAAAGTCTGCCTTGCCATCATGTTGCCTGAAGTTGAAGCATCGAACAAGCCGCTCTCCTGCAGAGCGCCAGTAGCAACTCCCGCGGCAAACGTGGCGGATATCGCAAATGAGGTAGTTCCGGCTGTGTAGGTAGCGTCAGTGTCCTGCTGTCGTGCATAACTGCCACCAGCAAGCTCCGAACCAAGAGCTGTTTGTGTCAAGGCAAATCCAGTGTTGCTCGTACCCAAGGCGATGTAGTTGGCCTCATTTCCTGTGAATCCCGAATGTCCGGCTATCCTGTCTGCGATGAGTTCAAAGCCAGTGTTTGTAATGCCGTTATCGAAATGTCTCTCTTCTCTCAAGTTGCCAAATTCGTCGTAGACCATGATATCCACAAATCCCTTCACCGTCATTGCTTCATTTCTCGCTTGAGGATTCCCAAGAAAACCAGTACCCGAGATCAGTATCGTTCCTATTGCGAGAGCAATGGCAGCAAATGCAATTGATGCCACCCGTGGGCGTTGAGCAAAAGTGCCATTGCCGGGCTTATACTTCATTGTCGCTGGTAAGTTATTTTCTGGAACTACTAAAGTTCTGCACGTAGAACAGCCCCACGTACAAAGTTCTGATGGGCCTGAGATGAAATTGACAAAAAATAGCCCTCTCTTAGAAATGTCTCCCAGAACAGCGAATTGCAGCCTCGCCGCACTTTTTTTAGCATACGACAGACTGTTGTGAAGTATCCGGGGACTGAAATCCTTGCCGCATTTGCGGGCGAGATTGCGTCTAACACTAGAGATCGAACCACGTTAAGTGCAACTAGCAACGAGAAAGCGCTGAGGCAGTTCGTCAGACCTTCCAGAATTCCATGAAGCCGCATGCTCTCCAGCAGTATGCGACAACGTTCGGCGCGATGGTAGCGGCGGCGCTGCGTCCCATCAACACTACAGAAGCCCCACTTTCCTCCATAATGCCACAACACTTCGGGCAAGACTTTGGGCTCGACATCATTCCCGAGCCTTCTTCCATTAAATTGAGAGAAAGCGGTAGATAAGTCAGTATGGAGCTCTTGCTCGGTATTTCAGAAGCCCGAAATCAAGTAACGCAAATTACTGAACGTTATAACTGATATTACAGCGCAAGAACGGTCTTGTTATGTACCTAATGATTCCCAAATCATAAATATCATGTCCTGAAT
>CAZNOV010000196.1:0-1933 GCA_964574725.1 uncultured Nitrososphaera sp.
GAATGTGTAGGATGTTGTGGGCTGTAACGAGATCCGGCTCCACAGGGGCTAGTGACTGTCATGCTCTGTGGGCTACACGAAATGCTTGCGGAAGGCGACGACCTTTGCAAGTACTCCCTGACTTCCTGGCAGGGCAGATTCCCGCGTAGTCGGGCATAGACAGCGGGCGGCTGGAGACGGTTGACGGGATTTAGGACCAATCGGCGGGCGCAACGACGTCCTTCTCTGGGGCCGTGGGCTACTTGATCGCGACGGCCTTGACCTCCTTGAAAGTGGTATAGCCTTGGAGAACTTTCTGAACACCGTCCTGTACCAGGGTCGTCATGCCTTCTTCAATCGCGGCCTTGAGCATGTCCTCGGTGCGTGCTTTCTGCTGAACCATCCGCTTTAGTTGATCCGATCCCAGCAGGAGCTCGTGCAAGGCGACGCGCCCTTTGAAGCCGGATCGGTTGCAGGCCTCACAGCCTTTCCCACGAGTGAGACGGAAGGTATTGTCTTGTTTGATTCCAAGCTTGTCCCAATAGTCCGCCCCATAGCCCAGGCGGAGCTCCTCATATTCTTCCTTGGTCCCGACATACTGTTCCTTGCAGTCTTTGCAGATACGGCGTGCCAGACGTTGCGCTAGCACGCCGAGCATCGCATCGGCAAAGCTAAAAGGGTCGCAACCCATGTCCAATAAGCGGGTCACGGTCTCGACCGCGCTGTTGGTGTGCAACGTGGTCAAGACCAAGTGGCCGGTCAGCGAGGCCTCGATCCCTGTGTCGGCCGTTTCTTTGTCCCGGATTTCGCCGACCATAATGACGTCGGGATCGGCACGGAGAAAGGCGCGCATCGCATTGGCAAAGGTGAGGCCGATCTTCGGCTGCACCTGGACTTGCCGCAGTCCGTATTGCGTGATTTCGACCGGGTCTTCAGCCGTCCAGATCTTGATGTCGGGAGTATTGATGTGTCCAAGGACGGAGTGAAGGGTGGTCGTTTTCCCCGATCCGGTTGGTCCCACACAGAGAATGATGCCATAAGGTTTTTCTGCAATGTCTTTGAGTGCCTTGAGATTCCGATCGGAGAACCCCATCTTGTCAAGCGGCAGGGGCTCGCTGGCCGCAAGGATACGCATGACGACGTCTTCATTGTAGCCAGCCGTCGGGAGGGTCGCGACGCGCAGTTCGATCTCTTTTGTGTCAGTGAGCTTGAATTTGATCTTACCGTCTTGGGGTTTGCGGCGCTCCGCGATGTCGAGACTGGCCATAATCTTGAGTCGGGACACGATTGCCCGCCGATAGCTCTGAGGGATCTTCATGTACTCGAAGCAATCGCCGTCGACGCGAAAGCGCACGATTGTTTCCCGTTTTTCCCCGTACGGCTCGATGTGAATATCCGACGCGCTTTGTCTGTAGGCATCGGCGATGATCTGGTTGGCGAGACGAACGATCGCGCTATCGTTCTCATCGAGTGCGCCGCCCAAGGAGGCCTCCTCCATTGATTCGGCCTGGGCTTCGGTAACGAGTTCGCCAAGAATGTCGGAGACGTTTTCGTCAAGTTTTCTGCCGCTGTCTCCCTGACCCGTCGAAGATCCGAGAAACTGAGCTATGTCGCGGCGCAGGCTGACGGCAAAGCGGATATTGAGCCCAGGAAACGTTCGCTTGATGTCCTGTACACGGTCGAGGTCTCCGGGATCATCGGTCAGAACTTCAATGGCGGTGCGATCCCGCTTGAGCGGCATCCAGTGGTTCTTCTTCAAATAATCGATATTGAGATTCTTGAGCAGCTCGACGTCTACAATCGTGCGTTCACTGTACTCGATGTAAGGACACTTGAAAAACTGCGCGAGCGACTTCCCGATATCGCTTTTCGGGACTTTGTATTTCTCGATAAGAATGCCCTCTAGGTCGTTGGTGCCTTTTCGTGACTCGGCGATGGCATTGTCGAGTTCGTT
>CAZNOV010000196.1:1943-2339 GCA_964574725.1 uncultured Nitrososphaera sp.
CTTTCTGAGTGATGCGGCTGTTGCTCACCAAAAGATCGAACTTGGTGGGATTCTTTTTTGAGATTTTTTGAAGATTGAAGAAAGCGATCCCGATTGCCTTGGCAATCTCGGCGACGGATTCCTCGTCTTTTCTCGTAAAGCGACTACCGCTCTTCTTGTTCAGGAGCTGGAGAACGCCCATCAGATATTTGTTGTCAGCGACGAGGGGGTAGGTCAGAACTTGCTTCGTTTTGAAACCGGTGCGTTTGTCGTAGGAGGTGTCATGGAGAAGGGAAGGATGAATGCTCTGCAATTCGGCAATATTGTACGCGTCTGCGATGTTGACGGGGCGGAGGTACTTGGCGCAGAAGCCTGCCAGACTTTGTTCGGTTATAGGAATACGGACTTCCTCTACAG
>CAZNOV010000197.1:0-2317 GCA_964574725.1 uncultured Nitrososphaera sp.
AGTTCTTTGGCGATGGCAACATCGTAATCTGTGACGAGGGGATGCAGATTATCGCCATACTGAATCCCATTGAAGTAAGGCACAGGACTCTGAGAGTCGGCCTGCGGTACGCGTACCCCCCGTCACGCGGCGTCGACGTTTTCGACGTAACGCTTGAGCAACTATTATCGCTGAGGAACGAAGCTGCAAAAAATATCGACTCCCTGCGCTGGATCGGGCGAAGCATTTCAATGCCAAAAAAGTTTGTTGAAGAGGTCGCGAGGCGCGCCGCCATTCTGCCGTCAAAGCAGGCGGCGCAGCTCTCGGACAGCGAAGTGGAGAAGATCTATGCTACGGTAAAGGGTCTCGTACAGGACGTCAGCGGCGGCAGAAACCATCAGCCTGTAATAATAATCCAGGGCAACAAGCCCGTAGAAGCCCTGCCTATAGCTATCGGCGAAGCAGCAGGTGTCGAAACAAAGCGAGCGAATTCCTACATGGAGGCGGTTGACGAAGTCCTCAGCGCCGAGATCCTAGACATTGGCCGCAGCAGCAGGACCGTCGAGCTCGACAGGCAGATCGCAGTCCTTGAACATGACCTGGAAGAGCAGGACAAGGCGAAGCAAGCGGTCATGAACAAGTCTGCGTCAATACGGAAGCTCGCGGGCGGGATGATGGCACTTACGCCCTATGATAAAGTTGAAGAAAAATTGGAGGGGCTGCTGGCAGAAAACTCGGCAGAGATAGTCAGCGAAAAGGGAATAAAGTATGTCAAAGTGGCTGGCGAGCAGGTAAAAATGCAGCAGAACCTTGCCAAGGTCAGCTCGATGCTATTTGCGCGGGCAAAAGAAATGGAGCGGGGCGGCGCGTCAATAGATGAGGCACGTGCAAAGATCGTTGTGCAGATTGAAAAGTTGCGCGGCCAGACCGCAGCGATCCACAAAAAGGTGGTGGTGAAAGAGCAGGCATCAAAAGAGTGGTACGAGCGATACAGGTGGTTCGTCACCACCGACGGCTTGCTGGCTATCGGAGGCCGCGACGCCTCTTCCAATTCTGCGCTCATCCGGAAGCACCTGACCGAGCAGGACATCGTGTTCCATGCAGAAGTCCATGGCTCTCCATTCTTCATCCTGAAGAACGCTGCGGACGCGGCGCAGGAAGGCAAAGTGGATTCAAGCCTGAATCAGGTGGCACAAGCCACTGTAGCCTTCAGCAGGGCATGGAAGGACGGCCTATCTAGTGCCGACGCGTACTGGGTTCTGCCACAGCAGGTGAAGAAGGGCGCGCCGACCGGCCAGTTCCTGCCAAAGGGTTCGTTTGTGATAGAGGGCAAGCGCAGCTACCTGAAGGGAGTGGAGATACGGCTGGCGATAGGAGTCGCGCAGGCAAACGGGGGAATTACGCTTGTCTGCGGCCCGGAAGAGGCGATAAAGAAGCACTCGCTTTTCTATTCCGTGCTGTCGCAGGGGGGCATGGACCCAATGACTGCGGCAAAGAAGGTCAAGTCGGAATTGGTCAAGGCTGCAGGTGACAGCGATGTGGCGGAATCGGCAAAGCGGATCGGTCTAGACGACTTTGTAAGGGCACTCCCCACCGGCCAGACAAGAGTATCGTTTACTGCCAAGGGTGAGCAAAATTAGGGTTAGCGTCCTGTTTGACCTCCAAGCATACGAATAAACGCCCTAGCCGTCCACATGGTACAGTATAATTTTTGGACCATATGGTCATTATTTTGACCTATATAGCAGAATTTCGCAACAGGTGGGACGAACTGCGCAGCGCGACCACTTTGAGGCTACGCAGCCTTTTCTTGTTGGCAGGCAAAAAGTAGATTATCGGTTCCGGAGTATTACACTTATGCCAGTAAGTACGAAGATGATCCCTCTTAGGTCAAAGGGTGAAAATGACGTGATAGACATCACAGGTGAGATTCAGGATGCTGTTAGCGCGGGCAGCATTCAAGAAGGAATTGCAACAATCTTTGTATCCGGATCCACCGCCGCGGTCACCACCATCGAGTACGAACCAGGCCTGAGAAAGGACTTTCCCAAGATGCTTGGTAGAGTTGCGCCCAAGGAGATAGAATACGAGCACGACAATACATGGCATGACGGAAACGGCCATTCGCACGTCCGCGCGTCATTGGTGGGGCCGAGCCTTACGGTGCCGTTCAGGAACAAGAGCCTGATGCTGGGGACCTGGCAGCAGATAGTCGTCGTAGAGATGGACATCAGGCCAAGGGAGCGCAAGATAGTACTGCAGATGATAGGAGAATAGCCAAGCGCACATTGCCCAATATTTGGTGAAGGCGCGGCTAGACGAGGTAACAATATTCCGC
>CAZNOV010000198.1:0-2304 GCA_964574725.1 uncultured Nitrososphaera sp.
TTTTATCGTTTCAGAATCATCAGCATTCTTTCCGGAGCTGTCAGCCACTTTACGTCGACATTAGACACGTCGTCCCGGCTAGTGTGGATGTCTGCTTTGCTCAGCGAGTCGCGCGCCCCGCGAGCGCGGTGATCCTTTTCTTTCTCACAAAAAATAAATTGATCAGAAACTCTTTCGGTAGTTGTGAAGGAAGTAAGAATCGTTTACGTTTTGCTTGACGGTGTTGGAGACCTTCCTCATCCAGCTCTCAATGATTTGACTCCTCTTGAGGCGGCGTACTCTCCAAATCTTGATGAATTGGCCAGAAATGGTGCAATGGGGAGAGTCATAAGCGTGGGGAAGGGCATTGCCCCACAATCCGATATCGCCGTCTTCAACATGCTGGGATATAGCTTCAGGGATGGCAGTTATGTCGGGAGAGGTGTGATCGAGTCTATAGGCTGCAGTATCGACTTTCGTGATGGCGACCTGGCGCTAAGGGGCAACTTCGCCACTGTCGATGGCAAGAAAAAGATAATCGACAGGAGGGCTGGCAGGACGATCAGCGACGGAGAGGCGCGATCAATCTGCGAAACTATTAGGGAGAAGATCAAGTTCAGCGACAAGGATGCCTCGCTAGCTCTAGAGCCCACTGTCGCCCACAGAGTCGTGATAAGAATACGCCATGCGAAATTGAAACTTTCCGACAAGATCACCAATACCGATCCGGCCTATGACAAGGTCGATGGAATGGGCATCGCCAAGTCAACCGCTGGGGACATGTTTGTTAGTACCTCGAAACCCCAAGACAAATCAGAAGAGGCAAGGACCGCCGCCAAGTTGCTCAACGAATTTACAGATAATGTAATCAGGCTCCTTCGGGAGCATCCGGTCAACAATGCGAGAATTGCCTCGGGCAAGAAGCCGATGAACTGCATCCTTTGCCGTGACTCTGGCAACAGGCATCCAAACGTTATGCCTATCAATCAAAGATACGGCTTCGAAGTCGGCTGCATCGTAGACATGCCAGTAGAGGTAGGAATATCAAGAGTCTTGGGCATGAAGATGTTTCGCGCAGGGGACATGAACGACTATGAGGAAAAGGCAAGAGTCGCCGCCAAAAGCCTGTCAGAGGTCAGTGCTGTCTACGTTCATATCAAGGGCCCAGACGAGTTCGGGCACGACGGCGATGCAAGAGGCAAGAAGAAGAATATCGAAGATATCGACAGGAGATTCTTTGGCACGCTCAAGCAGGAAGTTAAGGGCAACGCAGTAATAGTCGTGTCCGGCGATCACTCTACACCGTGCGTAAAGCAAGCCCACAGCGACGACCCGGTCCCTCTTTTGATATCGGGTATGGGCGTAAGGCAGGACGGGAGCGCGAGATTCACAGAACAGTGTGCAAGGCGGGGTTCCCTTGGTTTGCTCATGGGGCCGGATGTACTCGATACGGCCATCAGGATCTCGAAGGCCTGACTCAGCCTCCCATCAGCTCCAGCAGGTATTTTCTGTAATAAATCACAAGCACGACGCCAACTATTATTGGAGTTATGCCGTAAAAGAAATAATCGATCAATACGAGGAATAGCCCTATGATGAGCATTGCAAGCCCAGCTATGGGATTGAGGTACTCGAATTCTACCATCAAAAAAATTTTATGGCGTGAATCTAAAAAGGCTTTTGCCGTCCCTTGTCAATATCGCCAATTATCCGCGCAATATTGCCGGAAGGCAGCGTCAGAGACGAAGGTGCGTTCCTGATGCTGGTCGTCCTGCTGGCCGCATTCATTGGCGCGGCATTGTACTTGAGGATGAAAAGGAGTCGGGAAGAAAATACGAAATGATCAGATCTGGGCAACTGCCGTAAAGCCTGAGACAACCGACATGAGTATTCCGACCACCGAAGCCGGCGCAGCCTTCGTTAGATCCACATCGCGAAAACCCGGATGGTATGTGTGAATGGAACGATCGTTTTCCTTTTCACAACTGCTGCATTTCCAAAGGATTCCTTCGTTGCAGGAATCACAGTACTCGGTCGCAATCATCTCGCCACCGCAGGCTCTGCACAGCAATGTAAGCTTATATCATCGGTTGCTTTTAAATGATCAGGTATACACTGCACGTGTCTGCTGCGCTCTCACGGTAACGATAATCTTGAATGATGTAAGAAGGTCCTTGCATCTGTTCCTTATAGTGACCTCGGTCACCCCGGAGAGGCTTGAGACATCGCGCTGTAGTATGTTGACACCCAGCAGTATCGACGCGACGTAGATGTAGGCCGCGGCAAGCCCGTTAGGAGCCTTGCCGTCTGCAAGCAAGTGGTCGT
>CAZNOV010000199.1:0-2293 GCA_964574725.1 uncultured Nitrososphaera sp.
GATTCCCGATGGCAGCGACCTGCTCGCCCACCCTTATCTTTGACGAGTCCGAGAGGGTGAGCGCCTCGAGTTTATCCACCGGCGCATCTTCAACGTAAAGGACCGCGAGATCCGTGAACGGGTCGGAGCCAATAAGGGATGCCCTGTATACGGTGCCGTCGAGGAAGGTAACGTCGAGCCTGCCCCCTCCGCTGACGACATGGTAGTTCGTGATGATGTGGCCGTTATTGTCATATACAAAGCCCGAACCCAGCCTAGAATCCTGCGGGTTCGTTTCATCGCTGTCCGTAATCTGGACTACGGACTTTTCTACGCGTTCAAAGAGTTCCGGCAGGGTCAGCTCGATGTCGGCGCCCTCGACCGTGTTTATTTCGCCTATTATGAAAGCGTCGTCATCCACGCTGCCCCTGTCATTAGATCCGGTTTCGCCTGACTGGTCGAATCCCGGGATCACAGGCAATTCAATGAAATCGCCGAGATCGTTAAACTGTGAGTAAGCGAAAAAAATTGCGACTCCAGCGATTATTATCGCGGCTGCCAGGATGCCCTTGTTCAAATTCAGAAGAAAAGATCGCAGTTTGTTCTAATAATCCTTTTCCCGTGGCCGGAAAGGTTTCTAGCTCAGCGGATGCTGGGTTTCGCTCATGGTGTACTCCCTGCCCCGCCAGCTGACCGCACCTGTCTTTCCGGCGTTTAGGATGGCGGAGAGGAACCCGAATGAAACGATGGCGCCGCCCAGGGGACAGATGAGCGCGTAGGCGGGATTCAGGAAAACTCCAAGGCGGCATTGCACCGCGGTAGCCAAGAGTATCAGTGCGACTGTCGGAAACTGTACTGCAAGAAGCAGATTCCTGGAAAGTTCATCCCCAAGAGAGCTGCCGAGAATCGAATATGGCAAAAGAGCGAACGGAACAAACAGGATAAAGAATACGGAGAGCAGCATCAGCAATCCCCCCTTTCTGTTCTGGTGGTATACCGGCACCATCAGTCGCCGGAGACCATGCCACAGCGTCTGGAAGTCCCGGGCCCAGACCGCATCTATGTGATCCTCTCCTCTTACCATCTTCAACTTGAACTTGGCTTCCTTGACTTTTGCTCCAAGGGCACCGTCTTCGACGAGTTCTGATCTTACGCCCTGATGAGTTCCGACCGCTTCATAGGCATGTCTCCTGATGACGTAAAAGCTGCCAAAAAAGTAGCCCGTCTTGACGTTCGGGTCGTTGACACGCAGAGGCGAGAACCGTGTGTGGAGAAAAGTTGCCAAGGATGGCAGCGTAATCTTTGTCCAAGAGTCATTGCAGATCAGGTGCGGCATCGCAATAAGCGCGTCGAGATCCTGCGACAGGAGGTGGGCGACAGCCAGCGACATAACCGAGGTTTCGTGCGTAGTGTCAGCGTCAGTGAACATCAATACCTCTCCTTCAGCCTGCAGGTAGCCCTGGTAGCAGGCCCAGTTCTTGCCAACCCAGCCTTCCGGCTTTGGCGGTGCGCTGATATAGACCACCCTAGGGTCCCCGGCTGAATACGCCTGCATTATCTCCCCGGTTCTGTCCGTCGACGAATCGTTGACAGCGATTATCTGATAGTCAGGATAATCCTGCGCAAGTAGACTATCCAAGCAATTAGCGACATATCGTTCCTCATTTCGCGCTGGAAGGATTACGCTTACCTTGGGGGTCCCCCTTGCTCCCGCGCGATCAAAAGATTCGAGTTTCGGAGCCTGCCTGAACGACTTGATCATGTAGGCGAGAAAGTACACCCAGAGACCGAAAATGCCGGCCAATATCGCAGCCAGAACCAGGTTGATGATTGTAACGGCAAGCTCCATCATCGCGCTTTTCAGCCAGCAGGTTATTTATTCCACCGCTTTTGCGATTCTTTCCAAGGCTTCTTCTGTGCCTTCAGCGATATGCTTCTTCACCATCCCACTGAACATTCCCAGAAAGCCAGCCAGCTTGATGTCCCAGGCAACATCCACCGTTGTTTTGTCGCCAACGGCACTTAGTGTGACTTTCTTGGTGCCCTTCAATGGACCTTCAGTTATGTTGATCGTGACCGATTTTTGTGGGTCCAGCGTAACTGTCTGACGGCACCGGGAATCCCTGAAAGCTATTGTTACGTCTCTTTCGATTACATTGCCATTTCTGCTGATGTTTCTTACAGATTTTGTCCCGTGCCAGTACGTCGGCTCGTTGTCAACATCTCCGATAATTTCCCACACTTTCTCTGCTGGTGCCGACATTTCCCTTGATGCGTTAATCACCACCATGGACATGCCGGCATCCCAGGAAAT
>CAZNOV010000200.1:0-2278 GCA_964574725.1 uncultured Nitrososphaera sp.
AGTCTACCGAGTCTTCGCCTGCATTTGCCTATGTCTTCGCCTTTACGAACGGACACCACTTCGCAGTGGCTAGTCATCTGGGCTTTAGCGATAGCAAAGAAGGAAACGGTGCAGACGACTGGCATGCTCACCGCATTACTACATCGGACGACGCTGGCGGTCATTTTGCATGTCTCACAGGAGCGGATGACAGAGGAAAGGCGAATCTCCATCCGCACAGGGTAGTACTTCTGCACACAGCTGAAACAGATCTTGACCATGTGGCCACAGTGACGATCATTCCAGATACTCCCACGGCTTCATGTCCAGCACTGGTTGATGGTTCGGCACTCTACGTGGACGTACTTGATGTAGCAGCGCCAGCATGAGATAATGGCGCTCCTTCATTTTTTCTGATGAAGGAAAGTAACAGGTCTAGGCGGAAGCCGCGGAAGTCGTGACGCAGTACCAAAAAGCCGGAACCAGCTCGAAACTCTAACCGAATATCAATTGGCAGAGAGTCGTTTAGCTCAAAACCAGATAGCGAAAGGCACACGATAAGCCCTTTAAACAGCATATCCTGTCTATTAGTCTGTCAGAACAACTCTATGCGCTTAGAGCGCGAGAAGTGCGTAAGTTACTGCCTCTACGAATTCATTGTGGTCATATTCCCGCGGCGTGACAACAACTCCCAAGATCTTCAGGGGATCGGATGCCATGCGAAACAGGAATACATCGTAAGTTTCGTGATGAATCATTACGTAGCCGACTTTACCGAAAAAATCCTCGTTGGATATTGGTTCATTAACCATGATGTAGGATTGTTTTAGCATGTGCCGAAGCCTTTCTCGGTCCTCTGGCAGCTGAAAAACTTCGTTGGTTTTGTATACAAGGTGTTGGTCGTCGAGGATTACGCCCACGGCTGCAATGCCCTTGCTGGTTCCAAATATCCGGTTGCAAAGCTCTCCATACTTATCCTCCTCCATCACGCCAGAGCATAATTATCGCGAAGGAGCTTAATAAGATCTTTCGAGCCGCTGATGATGCGCAATGCGATCGCTTTTTCTTGTGGGCAACATTAATAAAATCAGCATCAAAGATCCAGTTCGTGAGCACTTTCGTTCCAAAGAAGATTATGGGAAAATTCATGCACATATCGGACCACCCGCTGAAGAGGTTGGGAGGCAAGTCGCTGGTCTACTTCCTCGGGGCTGGATTTTGCCCATACTGTGCCGCGGAAAGGTGGGCGATCGTCAAGGCTCTTGGCAATTTCGGCAGCTGGCAGGGCATTGTAGATGACAGGAGTGCCGGCCGTGATGAAAAGTACCTTAACATACCGACCCTCGGCTTTTCCAACGCCACGTATTCGAGCGACTACGTTGAATTCATCGGCCGCGAAACTGCCGACAGAAACTTTGGGCCGCTGCAGGAGCTCGAGAACAAAGACTACGAGATACTCGACACATTTAACCCGGATCAGATAATTCCATTTCTGCTGATAGATGGTCAGTTTACCCAAGTGGGATCCGGCTACAGCCCGCGATTGCTGGAGGGAATGGATCACGCAAGAGTGAACAGGGAGCTGACCGATCCCAATTCAGAGGTGGGCAAGGCCATGAGAGCGGAAATCGAAAACGTTACGACTCTTGTCTGCAAGAGCACGGGAGGCAAGGCACCTGTCTGCGAATCTAAAAATATCAAGAGCCTTGTCGGCAGGATCTAATCGTCGCTTACAACGGCTTGTTCCTTCAAAGCGGAGATCCTGACTTCGGTCGGGCATCCAACCTTGCTTGACGCGACCTTGAACCCTTCCTTTGCAAGGTTCAGGTTTGCCGCCGTGACGTACGCCTCAAGCAGGACCTGCCCTGGCCTGACTCTCGCCGCCAGCCCCGTGGCCTTGCCAAATGCCCTCCTCATACCCTCCTGAAGACGGTCCGCTCCTGCAGTCGCGATCATTTTGTTTTCGCGAATGACCACATGCGGGTAAACCCTCAGGATAGAGAAGAAGCTCATTTCGCCGGCGGTAGCCATCCTCTTGTTTGCAGCCAGCCTGGCCGCCTCTAGCGAATTATGCCTTATTTGGATTTTTTCAGTGGCAAGCAGTTGTACCTTGTAGTCATAATTGCTGGCAGCCTGCCCGGATGAGAATCTGGCGATCTTTATTTGAGGCTTGCCCGCAATGTACTCGCGGCGAACATACGGCATGCCACGTGTTTCGCGATAATTTACACCCTTCATCTGAAAGCACTAAATTTGAATGCTTAAATGTGGAAGTTCGCTGTGATTTATTCGTTATGTC
>CAZNOV010000201.1:0-2274 GCA_964574725.1 uncultured Nitrososphaera sp.
CCTCCCATGCCGATTGTTGTGGCGTTGATTATAAGGTCAGATTCCGGCGAAACTCGGTGGACCTCGTCAAGAGTAACAGTTTCGCACTTTAGTCCAAGGCTAGAGCCCATTCTGGATAGCACCTCGGCTCTTTCGGAATCGCGATTTGCAATCACCAATTTTTTTATGCCCGGCTGCTCGGACAGCGATGCGACGGCGGCCCTGGCCGCCCCCCCGGCGCCGAGAAGCAGCACGTTCATACCCTGAAAGTCGACATTGCGCTTGAGCAGCGGCTCGATGAAGCCGTGTATGTCGGTATTATAGCCTTTGAATATCCCTTCTATGCTGTTTACCGTGTTTACTGCTGATGCCCTTTTGGCGGTTGTATCGAGCTCGTCAAGATATTCCATGACCTCTACCTTGTGGGGAACTGTGACATTGAACCCTGAAATACGTAACGCGCGGAGGGAATCTATAGACCCTTTTAGTTCGCCCCGGGCCACTTTGAAAGCAATGTAGGTGCAGTTCAGTCCCAGTGCCTGAAAGGCTGCGTTCTGCATGCTAGGGGAGAGGGAATGATCTATAGGGTCGCCGATGATGCAAAACGTCTTGACCGCGGTTTGCACTAGGCGCGAATATCCGCCAGCCTGTCATATAACTTTCGCAGCTGCTTCACGGTCAGCTGCCCGGGCGCGATCGCATTCTCAAGTGTTGCGTATGTAAATGGCGCGTTTCCCACGACGGTGCAGAGCACTCTTGATAGTACCCCGGGTTCCCCCATAGCAAAAATTATTGGATGCAGCCCCGTGGTGCTTTCGTACAGGCTGAGGAGCCTCAGTGAATCCTCTGTGCTATGCGCCATAGTAACGATCTTCACGTAGTTGCTGTACACTCGCATCTCGGATAGTGTGTCTGCAATTTCGTCACTCGGCGGCGTCCTATTGAAGTCGTGCCAAGAAACAAGGATGGATGTCTTCAGGTTTTCGATAAAGTCAGCCAGTTCGTCGCTGTTCCTCAGGGAGTCGAGCTCGATATCTACTAGCATCGGTCCTTCTTCTGCGATCTTCATCAGCCATTGAATCCGTTCATGCTCGCTTCCAGCAAACTTGCCTCCCTGCTCCTTTGAACGCAGCGTGTAGACGGCTCTGGCTTTCAAATTTCTAGCAATTCTAATAGCCTCGCTCAGCATCTCAGGCCTCAGATAATCAAACCTTATTTCCACGAAATCGGCTCCCCATGAAAGGGCCTTCTCCGCCTCATCCTTCATGAGCTGAGCAGTTTCAGCAGCAATAGAGGCACAAATCTTTGCAGCCATGATGACACTGGTGCATCAATAGACACATTAATTTTTTATCCAACGCCTGCCGGCGGAAGACTGTGCTTTCCATGTTCCATCCGTGTGTGTGCATCCAGCGACTCCGCACTGTCAAAAACCCTGCCGCACAAACTGCAGCGGTGCTGCTTTGGTTGTTTGGAACCAGAAGTTGCCGCCGACATTTGACTATACTATTGGCAGCAGCACCTTATTAAGCGTGATATGCCCTGATCTGCTAACCAAAGGTGAAGTAATTTTGGCATCACCGTTGTCAAACCCCATCAGGCACAGCATCCCCTTCATGCCGCGGCCAATGGAGTCAGTGAAAGATGTCGAATCGCCAGATGTCTGGTAAGCCCCACACCTGCTGTATGATTCCTGCGAGCAGCCAATTGATGTTGCACAGCTGGTTGCTCCTGACATGTTCAGGTATGCCGGAATGATTACAAGTGGCAGTAGGAAAGAGAAACTGATGATACCCCCCGATACAGCCAACATGACCAGTACCTTCTTGTTCTGCGGCTGCATTTTGAATGTCAATGTTCAGACAGAATTGTTAAGGTAATGTGTGTCATCAGAAAATACACAACGAGCTCGCACACAGATTATTAATCCGCTGCTGGTTAGGGTTGCATTATGGGTTCCAAGGAACACCATATTTCAAGATTACAGTCCCTCGGCCTTGGAGAGGAAATGCAGGAAACGTTCCTTTCGGAGTGGGACGCTCTTGAGACCGACGGATACGAGATGTACGCCATGTACACCGGCGTCGATGGGTCATCCCTCGAAGGAAAAGCAGGGTGCGTGGTATGCTCGAAGGGCACTTCCGGTCTGCACTGGAGAAAAGTAATAACTCCCAGCCAGGATAGCGCGGCCCTCTACCTGGTATGTAGCGACTGTGACGCACAGTATATCGAGGCGGCGCTCAAGCAGAAGGCGCTCGGCAGACTGCTCAAAGAACGCAATACACGGCCTACCTC
>CAZNOV010000202.1:0-2260 GCA_964574725.1 uncultured Nitrososphaera sp.
GGTGTGGCGTCCGGACTGTTCACCAATTACTGCTGTCGAGAGTATTCGGTTTGGGAGCACGTGCCGGATGGCAAGCTCTCGATCGTCGTAGGCAGGCTTTATACGTCGAATTACCCCTGGCGTCTCGTTAAACCAGACCTGTGCTGTCTTGAGGCTGAAGCATTGGCTGGATTAACGGGTGCGTGCAGTGGCACTGGTACTGGTACTGGTACACTCGGAGGCGGGCAGGCCAGCTATATCGGCTGTTTCAAAGACACATCCGCGTTCGATTTAGATGGCCATCTTGAGCGTAGTCAAAGCAACACTCCTCAAAGCTGCATACAAATCTGTAAGCAGAAAGGTTTTGCTTATGCCGCCGTGCAATACGGGGAAAGCTGTCTGTGCGGAAACAGCTACGGCAAGTATGGGACGGCGGACAACTGCAATTACCAGTGTACCGGAGACTCCAATCAGATGTGCGGAGGCTATAACGCCAACAGCGTGTACTCCACAGGGGGGGGTGGTAGTAGTAAGTGTCCGCCGGGCCAAATTGAACTTCTCGGCGTCTGTAGTGACCCGGGGCCTGGCCATAGATAGTCGACTGTCCGTTCAGTAAGATAAATGGGGGGCATTCACGACGTATCTTGGTTCAGCTATGTATAGGATTGCTACCCTCAGTGCATTTCTCAGAGTGTGTGTTGCCACGCTGACCCTGATTATCTCTGCCTATACAAATATAGCCGCAGCTGATCAGAGTCCAGGGAAGAGGGTTTGCGGCGGCGTTGCCGGCATCGAATGCCCGCAGGGATATGAGTGTCAGTATCCGGAACCGAATTTCCCCGATGCGCAGGGTGTATGCAAGAAGAGCAACGAACCGTCCCCGCCCGGGGCAGCAGAAGTTCCAGAGACGATTACCTCAGTCTTCACGAATGAGGGTTTGACGCTGAAGATTACAACACGATGCGAGCCGAAGGTCCTCCTTTGTCCGTTTGAGGCCGAAATCGAGGCGCCCGCTACCCTATTCAAATCGATCGAGAGCGTGGAGTATACGTATTTCCCTGATCGCCGTACATCTCCCGCACCGGTGACGAATGCGTCAACGCATTTCCATTTCGAGGGGAAGCAATATTTCGGCGAGGCCGTTTATGCGATGGTCATGCTGCGTGCCCAAGGTGGTGCCCCAGCCAAGAACGTGCTAGTCACCGGGCATATTCCCTTTGTTGCAGAAGTTTCACCAGCCTTGCCACCGGGACTTCGGTTCGAGGTCAAATACGTGCAAGAGTATTTAGAGGGAGTATCACCCAGCTATTATACATTTAGGATCTGGCTCGGCGGCAACAAGCACGCCCTTCAACAAATCAGGTCTGTCGAGTACGAGTTACCTGAAGCTTACTTTTCAACTACGCGGATAAAGGCCAGCTCGTATAACGAGTACTTCATCGACGGCACCGCCCCGGCAGACAGCAAGTGGGACATTGTAGCAGTCATTACATGGAAAGACGGTACATCATCTACCTATGCGATTCCCTTCCGCCCAAGATAAAAGAAAAGTCGAATCGGAAGAATCGGTATTTAATATAAATTCGGTGGCGGAGGGCGAGGGATTCGAACCCCCAAGTCCTTGCGGACGCCGGTTTTCAAGACCTAATTACTACGCATTTCTAACTTTCGGAAATCGTTTAATTATTTCTAACTCACCCTTAATAAATGGATTTCATCTATTGCATATAGTCCATTGATTCTATGTAGTGCGAGATATTATGGATAGTTCTTAGAAAATACTTAGAAAGGATTGAGTGCTGCAGAGTGGCCCCTATGACTATAGGTTGGATTTAAAAATTATCGGAAAAATGCGCCATTATATATTATCCAGTTTGTCATACGGCATATTGAATTGCTCGTGAGTACATTCTCAACTTCAAGATTAGAAGAGGTTTTCATAAAACTTGAGAGACTCAGATATCAATTTCCATCAAATCTTCAGCGAGAATTACATCCACATCTACATATTTTCTGACTTGGCTGATAATATCTATTTCATCACAGTCAGAATAAAGGTGTGTAAGTATAATTTTTTTAGCTCGTGAAGCATTGGCAATCTTTCCGACTTCACTAGGGGTAAGATGGGTTTTAAATTTAAGTTCGTCTGGAAAAGAGCACTCGATAAGTAGCAAATCTGCATCCTTGGCAAGCTCGATTAATGTTTCGGTGTATCCCGTATCCCCGGAGTACACTACTGATTTACCCTCGGACTCAATCCTGTACGCAATGCTGTTCTCTG
>CAZNOV010000203.1:0-2258 GCA_964574725.1 uncultured Nitrososphaera sp.
AGGTCGTGTGGAACCTTTATGCTCCTGAAGCTGCGCAGTTTGCCTCGGCCATGCATTTTTTTCTCGGAGTATCAATGGTCGCATTTGGGATGATCATTTCTCACAATCCTTCGCTGCTTTTTGCAAGAAACAGGCCGGCGGCTGCAGACGTGGAATGGTCCAAGTATCCTGTCTGGTATGATAATGCCGTGCTGGAGGGCGGCATGACCGAGCCTGCGGTCCCTCTGAAAAGCCTGATCTCGGACATGGACAGGTACCTGCTCTGGCGCTACGAGTACATATTGGCGACCATTTACGGCACGACTCACCTTGTAAGGCCGGAAGGGATGGTGCCGAAGCGTTCAACGCTCATCCACAGAGACAAGACAAGCGGCAGGATAATGGGCAAGGCTCTCTACACGGGCTACTTCATGTAGCAGCGCTACCCCTGGCTCTGCATTCGGCAGATCATGAAAGCTGATGATAGACAATTGATCAATGAGCCTTTTATCATCGAGGGACTAATGAATTGCTAGGTCCCAAGACCAGACCAACCCCACGGAAAAAGACCTTGTCTTGATCCGTAATCCCCTTCCCGTTACCGCCCTGCCCACGGTTTCAGTGCTGGAGCCACTTTCTGGCAGGGCGATTAACCAGAGCAATCGCCGATTATGTTTGCAGTCAGACTTGCAAATCTATATTTCATATAACCCGTGAACATGATGCAATTCGAGCCCGGATCGATCCTGCCTGCAACTCAACCCCATTCAAGTGGGCAGGAAACCGGACTTCTTTCAGTTTCCAGGCGCCAGACTACCTGAGTGGGATAGTGCCAGATTGGCAGAATCTCTCAAGGTTTGCTTTCAGCGAGTTCCCCAGAATATAAAAGGTGCCGGCTTGTTTGTTAACCATCATTCCTTCACACGCAGCCGGGGAAGTCAATCAAAGAGGATATCCAGTCCTTGTCGTCCCATGAATATCGAGACCGCATCTACATAAGGAAGGACATAATCCTCAAGCTGACAGAGTACGGCGAGCTGAACCAGACCTCGCTGCTAAGCTATTGCGGACTGAACCTCGTAAAACACAAAGAAATACTGGATGACATGGAGGCCAAAGGAATCATCCAAAAGACCGAGGAGCCTTGGGGCAACAAGAAAATAATAAAGTACCGCGTGACCGAGAAGGGAAGGCAATTCTCCCGTCAGATCCTAGACCCGTACGAAGAGATGTTTCCGAGGAAGGAGGTCAAAAAATGATGCCGGTAACAAAGTTAACGAAGTATTTTATTCGATGTCAGGAAAGAGATCGATGTGCCTTTGAGTGAGGATAATCCCGAGAAACGAGAAACCATAGTCAAGGTGCTAGACGACCTCATATACCACCTCAATACAACCAGGAGCACCTTCACCTTCTTGATAGTCTCTTCGTTTATCCTGGCTCCACTTGCCCTTATCGTTGCAGCCGTCTTTACCGTTTACCCGAGATTCCTTTTTCTCCTGCTCGAAAGACTTCCGCAGCTGGGCGCGATAATCATCGTTTTCATCACGATTACTGTCATCCTTGCGTCAGTCTGGCTGGCTATAGGGATAAAGGAGCGGCGGTTCTTTTCCGCCTGGAACGTCCGATTCAGCAAGTTCATGTCGTTGAAGGACAAGATAGACAAGGAACTTGGCGAGGGCAAGGGCCCTGAGAACGCTTCGGAAGACAAAAACTAACGCGTGCAAGATACGGCAGATATCCAAGGCTGCTCAGGGTGGGGGCCGCGATAATCATCTTTTCAGTGGCGTTCCGGTAACATTGTTAACTAACGCTGTTAATTCACAAGGGCCCGCAATCGCCTTTTAAGTTCTGGTGCATATACGGTCGATGTCAAACAACAAAACGATATCAACAAAAACGGGCGCCATTGCGATGGTCGGCCTTGTGCTTGCCGCTGGCATACTGGCGGCAATCGCATTCTCGCCAACAGCAGCTATGGCCCAAGAAAGCGACAGGAAAGAGAGGCTGGAAAGGAACGCAGACAGAATAGACGACGCGAGGTACCACAGGCTAGGAATCCACGTTGCAAAGGGAGCAGGGATCGCAACCGACACTGAAACGAACGAGAACTATCGGTCCGGCTTCAGAGTGCTCGTACAGAAAGTGAACGGCACCGAAAGTGAATTCGAGGTAAAGCGCGGCATGCTGGGAATCTTTGTCGATGGACAGAGGGAAATCTACACCGTGCTGCCGGATACATGGAACGTCGTTCTATCTGAAGGCCGCGTGTTCGAGGC
>CAZNOV010000204.1:0-2253 GCA_964574725.1 uncultured Nitrososphaera sp.
GGTCATCTACTATCACGTCTGAAGGGTCGGATGGCTCGACAACTTTTTCCTGGGGGAACGTAGTCACAGGCTCAGGCTCTGCAACGATCACCGATTTCGTCGCCGACGTAGAATAGCCGGCGTCATCTATCACTCCCACTTCGATGCTGTGAGTACCCGGTTCTGAAACCTGTACTATAGCTGACCAGCTAGAAAAGTCACCCACCAAATGTGGAGTCGCGGCTACAGCAGGCCCACCGTCAACACTGACCAAGACAGTTTGTATTTCGCCTTTACTTTGCGCGGTTCCCCTTATCTCAATTATCCCTGTGGACAATATCTCCCCTCCAACGAGGTTCGTAATTTGTACCTCCGGAGTTTTGTGGGCCTGAGCGAGATTGTTGTTGTACACATAGGTCCCGCCTACCGCACTGGCTGCTCCCGTCAAGAGTATTACAATCATTGCTGCGGCGGTAACAGTACCACTCCTTGAGCTGAATCCCGCCTTGCCGGCTGGGTGGAATGTTGTCATCCCGCATACTCCCACTTTGCAGCTAGTCGGATAATGGAAAGTTTGGCGGCAAAAGCAGTGATGTCGAAAAATATGCAGGAGCAGCGGAAAAGCGGCGATGCAGATGGCCTACCATCGCTTTTCCAAAGAAAGATCCTGCTTTCCCGATCCGTGCGTTTCGCAGCGTAAGCCGCGAAAAGTAGCGAGGACTCTTGTCGGGTGCTTAATGGGGTAAAGCGCGGCTCTGCTCGCGAGTCCTCTCTCTCATTCACTTGTCAATAGGGGCATGCATCTCATAAAGGAGCTAGTATGTGAAGGCTGACCACATTTATTTTGCCTCTAGGTTTTCACTTCAATTTGCCGGGATTCTTCAAACATTTCGGACGAAAAATTCATGCGCTGTACTCTGCAGTTCCTGAAACCGGGCAATAATTCATGTTAGAATCTGTCGCGCGTTCCTCTTTTGATCCCTGTTTGAACAAGCAGACCTATCACGAAGACATCTGTCCCGGAATGTCGTTCGTACTGGAAGTCGCATAACTGGTGCCAGTATACCTTGTCCGCCTGGTAGCCCCACCATCGAACTGGTCGACGGTCCACACAGAAATGTCAACTCTGCTGGCTCCGCTGTATTGCACAAGTAGCCTGTCACCGGTCTGGATCACATACGGAGTCGTAAGCGTAAAGTCGAATGGAGCAAACGAGGTGGGCAGACTCGCTGCATTCAATGTCTCGTTGAAGGTGGCAACCACCGCATCATCTGATGCCCTTCTTACTACAGCGGTCACCGGGCCAGACGGCGATCCCGCCCTCCTAAGATAAACGGTCCACTTTTTCAGAGACTTGCCTACTATTGCCGATGACGAAGTCGCAGCCTCTTCGCCGTACCTTAAGGAGCTTCCCGTGTATAGTCCACCCACAGCGTTGCCCGGGTACGGGACATTATAGAAAGTCACCGATCCACCAGACGTAGTTCCTGCAACTTCGGAAGATGCAGGTCCAATATTGCCTGATGTGTCAACTGCTGCGACTACGTAATAATACGTGGTGGCACTGCTAAGGCCGGTATCGGAGTACGATGTACCTGTGAGCTGTGCTATGCGATTGGCCGGGCCAGGAGTAAATCCGCTTACAGTGCTTCTATGTACGTCGTAATGATCTAAATCTGGTTCTGGATTGGCGCTCCAAGCAACGTCCAATTGGCTAGCGCCGGCCGTTGATACCGACAATCCCGTGACCTGCCCGGGCGGCGTGGTATCTCCTCCTCCACCGCCTCCGTCGCTGCTCATCGAGCCTACGATATCTGAGTCGTTGCCACCAACATACGAAGAGCCGGTGTACCTCACGCGGCGCGTATTGGTTCCGTCGAAATGGTCGGTGGTCCACGCGGAGATTTCGATCCTACCTGCGCCGTTATATTGGATAAGGATCCTGTCTCCTGACTGGATCACGTGTGCTGCGCCCAATGTGAAGGTGTGCTCGGCGAACGACGTGGGAACGCTAGAAGCATCTATTGATTGGTTAAACGTGGCAACCACCGCATCATCTGAACTCCTTCTCACCACAGCCGTGACGCTACCGGCAGATGATCCTATCCTCCTCAGATACACTTTCAATGTCTTCAGGGACTTGCCTACGAGCAGCGACGATGCGATTCTGGCCTCCTCTCCATACCGTATGGATCCTTGAGCGGCACCAAGACCACCTACAGCGTTGCCCGGATACGGGACATCATAGAAAGTCTCGCCCCCTGGCGGAGGTCC
>CAZNOV010000205.1:0-2246 GCA_964574725.1 uncultured Nitrososphaera sp.
GGAAGGCCACAACTACCGGAAGCGTCATGGTCTTTGTGATGCTCTCGTTCTTCACCGTCTATCGCGAGGGATTTGAAACAGTGCTGTTTTACCAGGCAATGCTGTCGTTTGCAAAATACATGGAATGGTACGTCGCGGCTGGGCTCATTGCGGGCCTTTCAGTAATAGTGGCCGTCGCATTTGTCGTTAGAAAGCTGGGCAGAAAGCTCCCGCTCAGGGTGCTCTTTGGCCTGACAATGGGAATTGGTGCCTACATGTCCATTGCCTTCATGGGCAACGCAATACGAGAATTTCAGGAAGTAGGCTATATCCACACGACCTATGTCGCCACTGTGCCCAGGCTCGACATCAACCTTGCAACGATGACGGGCATCCATCCTACGCTTGAAACCGTGATCGCCCAGCTGGTTCTACTTTCAGTGTACCTTGCCGGATCTGTCTACGTGCTGGTGCTACAGCCTAGGCGCAACAGGGCGATCGAAGCGGCAAGGAAATCCAGGGCGGATCTCGTCAGGAAGGGGCCTTCGGCGGAAGCGGCCGAAAGAAAGAGCATTGATATCGATTAGGATGTTTGTTTCTGGCTTGCCAGCTACATGCGACTGGCACATTACCAGCAATACATAGCGCCCCTGTCTATGGCTCTTTAATACCTGAGAGGTTCAGTCTCGAAGTAGAATGGAAAGATTCATTCTTGTCTCGGCTGGTGCTGCCACTGCAGCGATAGCGCTGATAAGCACTCTGGCCTTCATGGTCAGGCTGTCTATTGTCTAGGTTTTGTGAGCGGGCAGAAAATCAATTTCGAACATAAGCATTCAGTCCGTTCTTATGAAAAAAGGGGAATGCCCACCTCTCTGTGGGCCTTTTCGCGATCAGGCAACTTCAACGAACGGGCAGTTGACGACCACGCCTGCTATTTCGGTCGTCAGATTGTCACTCGCGCCTGCGGCGGATATCCGCTGTGCCGTCGTCAGGAATTCGGCCTGTCCTGGCACTGACCATGTGGCAGCTACTATCCTCCACATCGGGCTGTATGATGCGTCTCCTACGTTGCTACCGGCGATGCTTGCTTGGAAACCCATCGGGCCCGTCCCCTCGATGCCGTTTGTAAACACCCACAGGTCTGATGAGGATCCTGTAAGCAATGTTTCTCCAGTCTTGTTGACGTATATGACGCCAAGCATGTCCGCTACTTCCTTCACAGAGGCGTCAGTAGCGATGTAGTAGATGGTCGACCCATCGGGCGCGAAGCCCCTGTGTGCGACGAAAGTCACCGTCAGTTCGTCGCTATTGATTTCCAGAACTTGCCCTCCGCCGTATGCTGTGTCGTCGGTTAGTATCTTGTCCTCTCTAACCTGAAGCGAGCCGCCTTCCCACTTGACAAATGGGCAGTTGACGACGACCTCGGTAGGCGTCACGATAACATCCCCTGCCTGATGCGCCGCAAGAATTTCTTCTTCTGAAGTTAACTCCCTGGGCGATGCATCGCTCTGCCACTCCACCATGTTGATTCTCCACAGTGGGCTGTACTCTGGGTCACCGGGCTGCGAATCGGCCACGTTTGGCTGGAAGCCCAGAGGACCCGAGCCCTCAATGCCGTTTGTGAAGGCGTAAATGTTGGCAAGTGCGGATGCAGGAGCCCGCGCCAAGGACGGTGCATAGGCTACTCTAAAGCCTGTAAGGTTTGTCAGGTGACTTGCAATGTCCTGATCCGACGCCTCGGTAGAGATGTAAAACACTTCACTACCGTCCGCAAAACCGCTGGTAAGCGGTATCTTGACTGGAAGGTTGGTCTCTGTCAGCTTTGTCGGCTTTTCCATCATGCTGCCGTCGTCCATCATCTGACCTCCAGGTGGCTGCGGTCTAAAGACCGTGGCATAGATCGGATCAGTGCCAAAGTGGCCATCTACCCCTTCAGGCCCGATCCAGATTGCTGCCAGCGCTCCGTTGATGATGTTGATGGTCACAGGTACATTCTCGGCAGGACCAGTCGGAATAGTGACAGTGGCAGTGCCTTCTATGATGTCGGTTGTTCCTTCGGTGGAATATTCTGCTGCGGAAAACCTTGATACCGTGTGCATGTGCGCAGACGTTCCGTCCGGCATAATCATCATGATCCTTGCTATGAAGCTAATAGCCGGATCTGCCGCATTATCCTTGTATGAAATTCTTAGAACCCAGATTCCTGACTGGATCCATTCTGGCTGCCCGTCATCTCCAAGTTGAACGTTCGCAATCTGACCCTTGTA
>CAZNOV010000206.1:0-2200 GCA_964574725.1 uncultured Nitrososphaera sp.
TCCCTCTTCCCCTTCCGTTCGCAATGAGTGCGGTCACTTTTTGATATTCTCAGGACGTAGAATCGTGTCCATCTTTAAAGAAAGGGTTGGTGAAATCTGTGCGTGCAGTCGGGATCGAATTCGCTATTTAGCTCAGTTCGAGACTTCTTTGGAGAGTTCATGGAAATGAAGATGCATTTTCGATATCGCTCCATCATGCATCTCGACTGCGCTAGGGAAGACTGCAGATATTGCAGACAGAATCCAAAAACTGCAGAGACGAATTCAGTCGATCCTTCTGCCGAAGCGGGAAAAAGCTAGATTGATGTCGATAATCTTCGGACTGCTTGAAACGAGTTATTGCATCATTCTCGGCGGAGAAAATCGAATCATCCTTTAAATGCGCCAGCGAAACTAGCTAGGGCACATGACAAAGACGGGTTATGCGACGATAGGGATAGCTGTTAGCATGCTGATTTCTGTGATATGGGTTTCCAACCAAGCCCTTGCTAGTGAAGAGGACACCGATTTCGTTATGAATGCTGAATTCATTAAAGGCCACTTGGAACAGGCTGTGGCAAACAAGCAGGACGGCAATACCGAGCTCGCAATTGCCCACGCAGGCCATCCTGTCGAAGAGGTTTACGCGCTAATCGAGGAGGAGCTAGAAGAACATGACTCTGCGCTTAACGAAGAACTGGGAGGTGCGCTGACAGCGTTTGCCAACCAGATCAATGACCTGTCTGTACAGCAGGTTCAGGATGAAGTATCAAACATCAACTCCTTGTTGGATGAGGCAGAGGCTGCGGTTATAAGCGAGAGCAAGAAAAGCGATCCGATATTCAACGCTATGGTGGCAAACGCAGTTTTGGAAACCGCGGAGCACGAATACGAAGAGGCTGTAGAGAACGGCGAGATCGTAGAGATGGTGGAATATCAGGACTCTACGGCGTTCATAGCCCGGGCTCAAGCTATCTTTGAGTCTGCCATAAAGGCAGGGATGCCAGTGCACGAGGCTGCGGAGGTGGCGGAATTCTTTGAACGACTCAACTCGCTTACTGCATCAAATGCCCGCTTTGAAGAAGTGGAGACGGTAATTGGCGGCATAGTCCATGAATTTGCGGAGGTATTTGATCTAGAGGAAGGCGAGGCAAAGTACGACGGTCAGGCATACATTGACACAATAATTGTGCTTTTGGATGAATCCGTTACAGAGTACAAGGCAGGCAACGCTCAGAAGGCAAAGGCATTAGCGATAGAGGCGTACCTTGACAACTATGAATTCATCGAGGCGGACATTGCTGCAGAGACAACAGGGAATTGATGGAGAAAATCGAAATAGACATGCGGGTTGAACTGGTGCAGATGATAGACGCGGGGGCGACACCATCAGAGGTAGAGGCGCATGTGAGCACGATAAAGAGTGATCTTGAAACTGCAAGGACCGTGGTGGTGCCGGAATTTCCCATAGTCATGGCTGTGATAGCCACCATGGTTGCGACGGTAATTGCAGTCGGAAGACTCACGAGTCTGCTTAGAGGCAAACCCTCCCTCTGATCTTCTTTTTCAAGAAACAGCACTCAATGAACATTTAAGACCACAATTTTTCCTTACTGATATCTTGCTTAGAACTCGATTAAACGCCTGATCTCGTTTCCGACCAGAGCTAACGCAATCTTTGCAACACTTTTCGCTCCTAGTATCTTTGCGACTGCAGCAGAGTGGAAGTCAAAGTCCCCAGTGGTCGACGCCTCATCGAGCTTATCCTTGGGAATGGCGGCAAACAGCTGATCGATCGCCTTGTTGTCAAGCCTTTGCATCATGTGTCTAACCATCAGCATCTTGTCGAATTCAGCTCCGAAAATAGACCGCCATTTCTCCTCGTAGCTAGCAAGCATGGAATCACTGTTGGAACGGATGGAATCCGCGATTGCTCTTCCAGCCAAGAGTCCGCCCATACCACAGGTGTATATGCCTCCGGCTGTGGTCGGCTTGCTCTGGCCCGCTGCGTCTCCCACAATTATCGTTCTGTCCACGACGAATTTTTCAATTGGGCCATCCACCCAAATTGGAGCGAAGACCTTCCGAACTATCGAATAGCCCGTCCCTTTGTTATCCATATACGCGCTGAGAGCGTTTGCGGCATTGATGCCCTTGCCCGCGACCCCAACTTTTCCGCTGCCCTGACCCGTCGGGATTATCCATGCAAAAAAGCCGGGAT
>CAZNOV010000207.1:0-2190 GCA_964574725.1 uncultured Nitrososphaera sp.
TATACCCTCTGCTCTCACAGAACCTTTCTCAGAAAGGAGACTATTTTGCGAATCAATGTTAATAAAAGCAGTACGACCGTCGGGCGCGATGATTTCCTCAAACCTTAGGTCTCGCCATTGAGCATGAAGTCGCGGAACGTAGTTTGTCATGAATGATGGAAAGTTAGGCTACGGAATATAACAGTATCCACGAAGTCTAGCCGTGTGCAGTTTTTCATATGCTCTTGAAAATGAAGGACTCAGAGTGAGATAGGAGAGAATCATTCACTCCCCAGTGTCAGAGTACCTCGATGTCGTCATTGTCCCAACTTAGATGTCACGATTTCATACCTTTAAATCGTAATGTCCAAAATTTAACTACGAATCAATGACCCGGCCGAGCGTGTTACTTGAATAAATATGTGATATTTTTTAGTAGGTTTATAGCCTCAATAGAGGCGTGCCGGGGTCGCCTAGAACCCAAAGAACACCGTTGCTTTGGTTGGGGAATCTGGTAGGGCGCAGATTAGCCGGTAAAGCTGAGCCTACGCCTGCTATTCAGCCTAGGGCAGCCAGTCTGTGGCTCGTAAGAAAACCTTAACCTGATGGGTAGGGTTTCGACGAAGGCCTCACGGGTTCAAATCCCGTCCCCGGCGCCATTTTACTGGTGGGCCTTTTGGGCCCAACAAGCATATCTTCAGTCCAATGGTAACGAATAGTAAGCGGTTGAAGTAGAGGGCGATTTACGTTTATCTACCGTCGGTGAAAATCGGATTCCATCAGATATAGGATTCGTCCGCAGGAGAAACGTGGGCGCTTTTGCCGCTTCCACCCCTTCTCTGAGGTCACTCACAAATTGCTGAGAGTCATAAACGATGCAGGTTGCAAAGACGGTGTGTACGAAGTAGCTACGAATTCTCAACTGCTCCATGATGTGACGAGGTGAGTTGGTGAAGCCAACCGGTACTTTTGTCATTCAATAGTCTAATGGGTCAATTCTCCTTATTGACCCGACCTTGTCGAGGTCCTTATCGGCAGAGAGAATCTCGTTTATTGAGTTGAGTTCCATTGAAGCGATGTGCACATAATCAACACCGTTAATATCAAACGCATAGGTTGAGGCTTTTTCAATCACCAAGAAGTCCAGGTCCATCCAGACTATTGGCAGGGACATCACTGCCTCAATATTATCCTTAATACTCAGTTTTCTTCCTCCCTGCCTCAAGAGAATGTCGTTCAACTTCTTGAGCACATTTATGAGCTCCACAAGAACAAGCACCGAGCAACACGCTTCCAGCTTCCGGTCTTCGACATCTTCAAGGATTTTCTTGCAGCTGGCTCCGAACTTCGGATGATTCTCAATGGCGTAGACGATAACATTCGTATCGACATAGATCATCCAAATGCTTCCCTTGTCTCCCTCACTAGCCTGACAGCATCCACATCGAGCTTTATCTGTGATGTTAGGAACTTTACCGGCTCCTTCACCTTTCTATGAACATCGACCACTACCATTCCCTTGACTAGATGCCACCTGACACTCTCGCCTGGACCGACACCAAGGTGCCTCCTGATATTCTTCGGGATTGTTGTCTGATGCTTCCGTGTGACTTTTGTCTCCTCCGTTTTCATGAAAAAGTATTACGCGTAATACTTATTTAAGCATCATTTCGACGGTTCTTTCCAGTGACCGAGACATGACGAAGGGGAGGTTCTCCGATGGTGCATTATCTGAGCGCCTGCCAAAATCAGCCGGTAACCTTGGAATGAAGAATGGCCAAGTATGCTGATGCTACGTCTCTCCCCAAAATTCCGAGTTGGCTTCGAGGCTAGAGAAGCGAAAAGCATTGATGAAAAGACCTTGGATGATGCAGCGCGGAAGGCAAGCGGAATAGTTGCTGCCGCGTTCAAGGGCTTTCTCAATCTCTACAGATCTGAGAGATACCGCATGGTGGTCAAACGCCTGTCGAAAGGAAAGGCCACATGGAGTGAAATGAAGAGAGCTATTGAGATCGATGAGGGAGTTGGCATAGGTCAGGGGAGCATAACTAAGCTCCTGTCAACACTCATGGATGCGGGGTTCATTGCCAAAGATAACACGGGATGATATAGTATACATGGGCATACCAAGCACTGGCCTGCTCAAATTTTGACGATTGTCAGGCACAACGAAATTTCTAGACTGACGAATAATCAGCCCTGACTTCTGTC
>CAZNOV010000208.1:0-2168 GCA_964574725.1 uncultured Nitrososphaera sp.
CTATAGAAAGTAGGAGAGGGGAATTGACATTCACTTCATAAGCTCTTTCACATAGCCAGCAGCCGTCAGGGCATCCTGTTCATCGTTGAAAAAGTGCGGTGCTGCCCTCACTGCCTTCCTCCCGCCGCCGACATCTCTCTCGGCAAAGATAATGCCCCGCTGTTCAAGCTTTTTCACAACCGTAGATGACTCGACAGGATTGGGAGGCATGAAGGTGACTATCGAGGATCTCCTGTCTTCATGGTCGGGCCCGTACATCTTGACGCCGGGAATTTTCCGGATCTCTTCGTGCAGAACCCGGGCGACCTGCATGTTCGCTTTCCTTACTTCGTTGATGCCTATTCGCAGGATGTACCGCAACGATGATTCAAGTCCTGCCGCGCCCGGGAAGTTCCTGAAGCCTGCTTGAAACCTGGCAGGCATGTCGAGGCTCGCGATCGTTTCTGTGCTGTCAACTAGCCGGGAGGATTCGCCCGCTACAGCCCGGGGCTCTACTAGCTCTGCGGTGTTTTTGCTGCAGTAAAAGATGCCGATTCCTGTGGGGCCGCACAGCCACTTGAATCCCGGAAAGGCCATGAAATGGCAGCCGATCTTCTTGACATCTAACGGGATGGTGCCGGCGCTCTGGGCAGCATCGACACAGAAGAGCGCACCGGCTTGGTTAGCAATTCTTCCAACGTCCTCAAGGGGGATTATCGCTCCGGTGTTGTAGAGAACGTGGCTCATCGTGATAAGCCGGGCGCCCTTAGTAGCCTTTTCAAGGTCTCCTAGGTCAAAGCAACCATTTTCATCAACACGGAGTGCCGTGAGCTTGGCGCCATGTTTTTGCGAAACTGCCAGCCACGGGAAATAATTTGCATGGTGCTCGTGCCTGCCGCCGCGCACGACAATAGAATCGCCCTTTTTCCATGCGATGCCGCTCGCGACAGTGTTCAGCCCCTCGGTTGTGCTCTGTGTAAGCACGACTTCCTCTCTGTCACAATTTATCAGGTGTGCCACACGGTTTCGGAGCTCGTTTAGCAGCGACGTGATGTACTCGGCTGTCTGCGACGAGTCCGGACCATCCTCCGAAAGCCTCAGCAGGAAATCGGTCATGGCCTTGATGCTTGACAGCGGCATCGGGGCGATCGCCCCGTTGTTCATGTATATCGTCTTCCTAGTTACTGCAAAGTCCCCTCGGATCTGAGCCTGGTCAATTTCGCTGATCATATCCAATATATTCCGCCACTGCGATCCCAGATGCAGTGGATCTCCGGGGGATTCTTAGCCCGCGTTGCTTAAATACGCTCATCTTCACCGACCCGTACGCCAAACTCTGTTTCACAGCCCTTCTGGCGTCCCAGTTCAACAGAACAATTTATCTCGATCTCGACACTGCATTCACGGCCTATTTTCGCGCCGGACTTGTCAGGACGGAAGGCATCATCGACATCTACCTCCCATCAGAGGGCAGGCTTGTGCACATGATAAATGACATCCTCGCATCGCTGCCGTCCAGCGGGATAGTGATTTTCGATTCGGTTAACAGCTTTTACAACCTTTTCCGAACGCGGGAAAAAACGCTGGGAAACCTTAACCGCCTGCTGTCCATTATGCTAATGCTTCTGGTACGCCGTGGAGTCGACAGCGGAGTGCCGGTGCTCGCCACAAGCATGCTTCGGTACAGGAATGCCGCCGGGTGGGTTCAATCGCCGGCAAGCCGGAGGCTCCTGCAGAATAAAAGCGGAGTCAGGCTGAAAGTGGAGATGGGTCAGGCCGAGGACTCGCTCGTGGTCAGGGTAGTGGAGCACGATTCTATTGCCGCAGAAAGTGAAATCCTGTGCGCCAATACCGCTGTCATCAGAGCTTGATGCTTACTAGCATGAAGCCTACTAGGAGCGCAATGCCAATCGCTCCGAATCCCGATATCAAAAGAGCCTGCTGCGCTTTTGGATTTGTTGATCTTCCCGACTGATAAAGCATGAGCGCGCCGGCCATTCCAATGAATAGAAGAAGCGTAATCACAATGGTTTCACCTGTTGTCTGGACAGTCCGGCTGGGTGCAATGAATAGCCTGAGGTTCCTTCCTTCTATGAGGGAATTTATCAGGCCAGAGGCGAGCGTGAAAAACACGGTAAGGTAAGCAATGGCAGCAATTCCGGCCACCTTTGAAGTGCTAGAAAGCATAA
>CAZNOV010000209.1:0-2166 GCA_964574725.1 uncultured Nitrososphaera sp.
CTGGACGTCAGGTTTGCTGTGATCGTGATACATGTATCGGCCTCCGGATCGTACTGACTTCCAGGCTCGCATTGTGGAGGGGCTTCACATTGATCACTCGTGGCGTTGAGATTAGACCCTGGGGGACACGTCGCGGGAGTGTCGGCATATGCCAAAGGTAGGATTTCCTTTAGTGCATTTGTTTCCGTCGAGGATTCGGTTGACGTAATTAATGTCGGATTTGTCATAGTAATGAACACAATACTGATGACCAGCAGTGAGACCGGGGTGTGAATTATTTTCATCTAGGATCGACGCCACAAAAGTCGGGTTCCCTTAAATGATTTGGGGAATGGACGTTCGAGAAAACTTATTCGCGACAATATCGTCTGGGAAGGTTGTCCCGGAATGATGGATCCTCCCCATCATCCGCTGCTCATGTAAGAGCTGAGCTATTTTCCAGGTTAGAGATGTTAAATCTTGTTCTTGAACAGTCTAGTTCTCCCTATGATCGCCATTGCTCCGACAATTGCGGCAATTGCTCTAATCGCTACCGCAGGTACAGCCTACAATACTTCTTGTTGTAGACAAAAAAGTGAGGAGCGCTGATTAGCGCTTAATACCTGCCTTGACTTTCTGCACGAGTTCAGCCGGCAGCGGATCGATATTGTGCGACAATTTTGCATGGATGGCAGCCATTAACATCATTTCGTTCTCTGAGCTAACACCCTTTACTTCGAAGTCGCAGTCAACACCCGCGTCCCTGCATCGCAGTTCCATATCAGACCAGTACAGCCAAGCTTCGACGGCTATGTAATAAAGTTGCTGGTTGGCGTCAAGACAATCGGAAAAATCTTCGCTCGATTGACATTCAGATCAAATAAGCCTTTCACGTGACAGCAGCTTCCAACATCGTAGCTTCCCTCGCTGACGGCGGCTAGAACGACATGAGATTGATCATGATATGGATATGAAGCCCCTTGGTGAATAATTGCATGTTCGGGGCTAGAGGCCAACGCATTCTGTAGCGATTTTCTTAAAACATTCGCGTAACCAGAACAGAATTGGAACATCGCAGACATTCCTTCCCACCGTGATTAAGGCACTCTTCCTCGTCGCAATTGAAGATGCCTCCGCAGGTTCTGCAGTGGTGGTAATGTGGCTTGCAGATTGCCAACGCAGCGATACAAAAGGTCAACTTAGCTTATTCATGCTTGTGAAACTCCACGAGATCCAACTCGTGAGCTGAAGTGCGAACGAAGAATGTTCTAATACCGCGTTCATCGAAGTAATGCCCGTTGGCGAAGAAAAAGTATCGCTCGCGCTTTGATATTATCGTAGCAATCCTGAAAGCAGCTGCTGATGGCGCCCTTCAGACTACAATAATGTATTCGGTATACCTTTCGTTCACACAGGTCAAAGATTATCTTGACGTTTTAACTCGCAGAGGGTTGCTACAAAAGGACATGAAAACAATGAGATTCAGGACGACAGCTAGGGGCCGTGAATTCCTGAAGAAATACGAATGGATAAAGATTTAGAGAGGGAACTGAACGTACACTATCTTTAACGGATACGACTCAAGGCTTGCGGCCTCTAGTGATAACTAGCTACAAACATATCGCTTGCGGGCATGATGTCACCGTCCTATGGTAGTGGAAACAATCAGCCTCCACGTATACCCGTCCAGGATACCGCTGCCCTTCGTTTCCTGCCGTTCCCCTCTATCGGGCAGCGCGGCTGACGCGGCTTACATAAATAGTAGTGGCTGCAACGGTAAGCCGGGGTGCTCTACCAAGCATGTCTGATAAAACAGCTTTTGACTTGAAAGAAAAAGCAAAATGGTCCACTGACCCGGAAGAAAAGAAGACCGCCATCAGAGAATTAATGACCTATGGAGAAAGCGCAATTCCCCAGCTAGAAGAGATTCTGAACGTCACCGCTTACGAGGACATCAGGGCCGCATGTGTCAAAGCAATCAAGGATATCGTGGCAAGTAGTAAAGAGCGCGGCGAAATAACTATTGATGAGAGCAATCTCGAAACAACATCGACCATAAAGGGAACGAAAAGTCAAAAAAAAGAAGAGGAGAGCGGCGCGGCCGGCGGCGAAGTCAGGCTAGCTGACCTGCCGCCTTAATTTTTTCACTGATGCGAATTTCAATCAAGTGTACTTGGCATGTGATAT
>CAZNOV010000210.1:0-2161 GCA_964574725.1 uncultured Nitrososphaera sp.
ACGTATGGCCTTCTGCGCTTGTAAGTATAGATCGTATCGGGGTCTTCGACAATCTCGTGCATCGTCTTTTTCATGCACCTTTCACAAAATCGCAGTTCCGCGGACACGGCATTCGATAAGCCAGAAAGATACTATATATTGATGCTGGTGTACGTAGCCCCGATTACACATCTTGCCTTATATTCAAAATGCTCCTTACTAGCACGTGAACCTATTTGCAGGAATCCCAGATTATCTGCTTGCACTGGGACATGATGGAATTGCTCATGCCAACAAAGGATAATCGTCTTGTCCGAAGAGCTGATAACCAACAGGAAGGTTGCCTTGGAACTTGACCAGCGACCGAGAGTTCTATCAGTCGTTCGTCGAGGCACTTTCCGTTCTCGGCAAGCCCAACGTCGAGCTGGTCCTGCGGGCGCTCGAAAACGATAAAGTCATTCAGGGAGGCAAGCTGGACCGGAATCGCCTTGAACCGGCCCTGAGATCTATCTTTGGCGACGGAGCAAAGGTTTTTCTGACGTTCAGCAAAAGCGCAAAGACAGCGCTATAGTGTTACTGATTTATCTGTCCACGTATCCTACCTGTGGAGTTTCTTGGCAAGCAGCTCGGGTATTTCCGCGGGTCTCTTGGCCACCGGAACTCCTGCCTTTGAATAGTGGGATATTTTCGACTCCGCAGAGCCGTAGTCGCCGTAAACTATCGCGCCTGCATGCCCCATCCTCTTTTCCTTGGGCGCAGCCCTTCCCGCGATATACGCGACGACAGGCTTGCCAAAAGACGTTCGTATGATGTGTTCAGCGAGCTGCTCTTCTGCGTCACCTCCAATCTCTCCCACGACTACGACAGAATCAATGTCATCCCTGTCCGTCACCAGGTCTAACGCCTCTATCAAGTTGAGCCCGTTTATAGGATCTCCTCCTATGCCCAGGCAGAGTCTCTGGCCAAATCCGCGGGCGGACAGGTTGGATGAGACTTCGTACATAAGTGTACCACTGCGCGAAAAAACCACCGTACTTCCGGACTTGAAGGGCTGCGCAGGCATGATGCCTATTTTCATTATTTCTGGCAATATCACACCTGGCGTATTGGGGCCGATCATTCTGGCCCCTTTCCTTCTAGCGTACTCTAACACCATTATTGCATCCCTTATGGGTACGTGTTCCGGGACGGCGATCAGAAGTTTGATTCCACTGTCCAGAGCTTCCGTGGCAGCCTGTAGGAAAAATGGTGCGGGTACAAAGACGCCCGAAATCCTCGTGCCAGTTGATTTGACGGCCTCTACCATCGTGTCATAGACTGGTATTCCTTCAAAACTGTGACCACCTTTTCCAGGCGTAACGCCTGCTGCGATATTTGTCCCGTAGGCTTTCATAAGCCTAGTATGAGTAGAGCCATAATTGCCGGTAATGCCCTGGATAACGACTGGCTTTTTGCCAAAATCCGAATCGCCACTTGTCCCAATAAGGAGGTCAAAGATGTCAAATGTCTTCTCTATTGTGTGATCAGTCATTGCGATGGGTCACCTTCGCTTTGCTTCCGCGACAACGGCGTATATCGCTTCCTCAACTGTCCCATAGAGCTTGGCCCCGCTGCCATGCAGCATCTCTCTGGCTTTTTCCGACTCTGCGCCGGAAATCCTTGCGAATACGGGCACGCTGATCAGGTTGTTCTTGTATGCGTCCAGAATAGCCTGTGCCACAAGGTTTGTCCTGACAATTCCTCCGAAGAGGTTCACAAGTATGGCCTCAACCCTTGCAATCTTGCTTATCACTTTCAGCGCTTCATAGATTGTTTCAGTCGTGGCCCTTCCGCCAAAATCTAGGAATGCTCCTGCGCTCCCCCCCGCGTCCGATACCATGTCGAGTGTAGACATGACAAGTCCGGCTCCATTGCCGATTATTGCAATGTTACCATCTAGCTCCACCAGAGAAAAGCCACTCACGGCTGCCTGACGCTCCAGATCTGAGATATGCTCGTACTTTTTCAGCTCCGGATGGCGAAAGATCGCGTTGTCGTCGATTATCACTTTTGCATCCAGCGCCAAAAGGGAACCGTCCGTCAGAATAGCAAGCGGGTTGATCTCTGCCAGCTCGGCCTCCTTCTCGCGAACGATCGTCGAGAGTTTCGTGACCAAGTTGACAAATGAAACGACGGTCCTGCC
>CAZNOV010000211.1:0-2157 GCA_964574725.1 uncultured Nitrososphaera sp.
CTTTTAATAGATTGAAGCCTTTCTCAGCAAAGCTGACGTACAGATCAAAGTTGCCCGTTGCGGCTCGATAGTTCTTGGCGAAATAATCAATGTGAGCGCGGGGGAAGCCTTGAATCCTCACGTAGGGCGGGTTTCCGATCACGGCGTCGAAGCCAGCTGTGCCCTCACCCTTGGTCCCTCTCCCGGAAGGAGAGGGAAATACGTCGGGGAACTCGGAAGTCCAGTCGAAGACGTTGATGCGGTAGCGTTCCTCGTCATCGAGAAAGGCCAATTGCCGGTTCTGGTAGAAATCAGGGCCGATGAGGGAGTTGCCGCATTTGATGTTGTTGCCGAGATCGGGCAGGGCGCGTTCGCGGAAGAGCTTGAGGGTTTTGCCGATGGTCTCTTCCGACTCGCCTTCTAGAACCTTGAGAAGGAGACTTAGCTTGGTGACTTCGACTGCCTGGCTATCGATATCGACGCCGTAGATGTTGTTGAGAAGGATTTGCTTCTTTTGCTGAGTGGTCAGAAGCCACTGGCCGCCCGATCCCTGATAGATTTCTTTAGTGTGCTTTTGCGGGCCGTCGTTGACATACCAATCGCGGTGGTAGTTCAGAAGGTAAGTGTAAGCGCCAATGAGAAAAGAGCCTGAGCCGCAGGCTGGGTCGAGGATTCTTAGTTTTTCGATCTGTCTAGGAGACTTGCCTTCGCAAAGTTTGCCCACAGTGTTCTTGACGATGTACTCGACGATGTACGCGGGCGTGTAGTAGACACCGCCGGCTTTTTTGACCTCGGGCTTTTCTTCAACGACGGCGTGGTGTCCGGCGGTGAGACGGATTACCTTTCCCAAGAACTGTTCGTAGACGTTGCCGAGGATATCGGAACCCAAAACCGAGAACTCGTAAGGGCTCTCGGGATAGTAAAGCCGGCGGATAATGTCTTTGAGGACTTTGTCGTCGATCTTGAGCTTCAGCGTTAACTCGTCAGGCGCCTCCACTCGGTCTTTCTCCGGCTTGAAGTGAAAGATGCCGGAGTTGTATTTGTCGTCCGCAATGCCGTAGAGATATTGAAGTCGCTTATAGGTGTTTTCGCCGTTCAACAGCGTGAGAAGCTGGCCGTAGTTCTCGATACCGCGGTCCTCGCACATGCGCAAGAAGATGATGCGGTCGATGGTGCGCTGCACGGCGAAGTTGAGGTCACGGACGCTTAACTTGGGGTTGCGTAGAGCGAGGTTCTTGGCTAGATCTTCGCGCCAGGTCTCAATCTCGGTGAGAAATTCTGCGTCAACCTGCGATGTGCCCCGTTTTCCCTTTTTAGACTCGGCAAACTTGTCGAACGAGCCGCGCAGTACCGCCTCTCTGGAAAAGATCCCCGCGATCTCATCCCAACGGTCAATGTAATCCTTATAGGTGAGGTAGAGGATTCGACCTGTGCTTGCCTTATCTGCAGGTCGGGGTAGGACCCGGCAGTCGTAGACGGCGAATTCGGCAAAGTCAGTCAGAATCGAGAGCGGCAGCTTGGCACTCCACGCATATCGGCGGAGTTGGTAGGCTGGACTAACATCCTCTTTGATGCTGACCGACGGTTTCTTCGCCTCGACGAAAAACTTGCGTGCGCCACCGATGCGAAAGCAATAGTCAGGGGCCTTGGTAGCGCCCCCCATCTTGATGGCGTCTTCGTGAATGACATCTTTGTATGCCTCGGCATACCCGGCTTTGTTGGTCACGTCCCAGGCGAGCACTTCGAAGAAAGGGTTGATGAATTCAACCCGTACCAATGTCTCGTTGTAACCCTGGTTTTGGTAGGCATCGACGTTCCGGTCGAATCTCTCGATAAGCTCTGCAATTTGTTCCGGCGCCCCTGCCATAGTCCCCAACACTCTAACCGACTCGTGACTTTTCCAGCAAGTGAAGTCTCGGTCAATGAATATACAACGAAACCGGTAACGATACGACGAAAAAGGGTCTGGACGGTTTGAGTCGGCGGGGAGATTTCAAATCAATGCTGTCTAGCGCTGGTAAAGCCCTTTGACGAAGCCGCTCGCGTCAATCTCCTTGAGCAGGCTCTCATCGACGAAGGATTTGGGATCGGCGCCCTTGGCCTTGGGATTATCGCGCTCGACGAAACCGAGGACAGTCTCGACGCCGCGCATCGACGGATAGGGCATCGCTTCATAAC
>CAZNOV010000212.1:0-1367 GCA_964574725.1 uncultured Nitrososphaera sp.
CTGGAGATTAGAAGATTTTTGTGGTCTCAGGGGTGTCTACATCGGGGTTAGGAAGAGGTAAGATGCCGAACTTGTGGGTTCGCTTTAGCGTTTCGGAGTGCGCGTGAATTGCAGGTATATTTTGCTAAGTCTCAAACAGTGAGGTCAAGGATTTAAAACGTCTAAAACCAAATCTTACCTATGCGGATCCACGTCCGTATAGAAACGTAGTCCAACTTGTAAAGCAAGTCTGCAGCCAGCGATATGGAGTAATCTGTATTGTCGAAGGGGCCGGATATACGTACTTCGGGGGGTGGCTTGATTCGGCCTATGATGGAGCGCGAGCCTCCGCACTCAGTAGCGAAGCGTCGGGATGCGTCAATTGCTTGATGGATCTTCTCTTCAAGGGCATGTGGATACCTTGGAAGGCCTCGTAGGTGCTTGTAATGCTGTCACCTGAAGAAAATGGCAAAATATACTGACCAATGAGGTCCTACGTTGTCTCCTCCACGGTTGGAGGAGCAAGCGTCCCTATAAGGCCTTGTCCGAAAGGGGTCGTGACGCGACGGTGAGCACAAGGTTCTTCACCTTGTGTTCTTTAAGGATTACAGCGTGTCCGGATTAGATCGGTAACGATTGAAAGGACACACCTATTAGATGAAAGAGAACATAATGCTGCATGGGAAATTCCTAGTAGTCAGGCGGAAGGCCGTTTTAGGTCCAACTTCATTTTCCGTGAAGCCTGTACAACCTAGACAAGCTCTCTACAGTGGCACCAAGAGCTCTTTCTGGAATCAAAATTGAGAGAAGAATCAGTGGCATTAAACATGGATCCCAAGAAGTTTAGATATCACTCCCTGACGGGAAGGATCACATCTGAAGTTATGCTGAACTCCTGGAAAGCGGTGAAACGCAATCGAGGGGCAGCAGGGGTGGACAGAGTGAGCATCGAGAAGTACCAGAGAGATCTCGAGATGAGACTTGAAAGTCTTATGAAATCTCTCAAAACTCGAGGTGCTTTCAAAAGTCTTCCTCTTAAACGGGTGTTTATCCCTAAAGCGGGTAGTGACAAGCTAAGACCTCTCGGTATCCCGACGGTGGAAGCGAGAATAGCTCAGGAGGTCATAAGAAGTATCCTGTCACCTATTTTCGAAAAGTATTTTCACAATGACTCGTACGGTTTTCGACCGGGTCGAAGCTGCCATCAAGCAATTCATCAAGTACAGAAGTACATCGATGAAGGGAACGAGTGGGTGGCGGATGTAGATATCAAGGGTTTCTTTGATAACATCCCCCACGACTTGATCATGCGCGAGCTTCGAGCCAAGATATCCGACGGGAACATCCTCGATATTGTAGAACAGTTTCTTGGGTCTGGAGTGATGGTA
>CAZNOV010000212.1:1377-2156 GCA_964574725.1 uncultured Nitrososphaera sp.
TGGTAGATGGGAAGCGAGAGCCAACAGTCAAAGGGACTCCGCAAGGCGGGGTGATTTCCCCTCTATTGGCCAATATCGCCCTCAACGTGCTCGACTGGAAATTAGCCGAGCGCAACATCAGATTTGTAAGGTATGCCGATGATTTCGTGCTACTCTGCAAAACACAAGATCAGGCGGAAAGTGCTCTGGAATATGCCAAAGGGATCCTAAGCGAACTAGGCTTGGAACACAGCCAAGAAAAGACCAAAGTTACCAAGGTCTCAAAAGGCTTCCAATTTTTAGGCTTCCATCTTAATGGAAGGTACGCAGGGATTCGGCAGAAATCCAAGGAGAAACTCAAACAAGCCATCGAGAATGTCACCAGGAGATCCAATAACCTCGATGCCGAGGTCATTGTGAAACTGAATCGCATCATCAGAGGTACCGTCAACTACTTTAACATCCCGATCGCCAAGGTGAAATACTACTTTACCAGAGTCGACCGTTGGATCCGTGAGCGCATAAGAAGCATGAAGTATAAGCGCAAATGGAAAACCGACCATCGTCGTCTGAAAAATAGCCACATTGCGAATCTGGGTCTACTGAGTTGTCGAGATCTATGTTTAGCCACAAAAGCTCAATGATGGTTTTCCCTAGCTTAGGGCAACTAATTAGGGATCGCCCGGTGCGAGAAACACGCACGCCGGTAAATAGAGGGAATCAACCCTCTTGCGATAACGGGGAGGGCAGGCTCGGCCTGTTCCTTACCCTCTGGTAGCTCTGCTACCGCTCTATAGTTC
>CAZNOV010000213.1:0-2154 GCA_964574725.1 uncultured Nitrososphaera sp.
GAGTGGAACAGATCAAGTTCAATCTTCAGCTCACGTACTTTGCGTACGGAAAGTAAAGCGCGAGAATAGGGTTTCCCGTTACGTTCACCTACAAGCACAGCCTAGCCTAGATAGGCAAATCATACCCGACTATGCATAACTGCTCAGGCTTTATTCCCTCAGACATAGCCGCGTTAATCCAACCCAATTCATTATCATTTGGAGTATCGCCTTTCCCTTTATATTCAACAAACACATAATCATCTCCTTCACCTTTCCAAGCAAGAACGTCAAAGAACCCAAACAGCTTTCCGCCATTCTTCTCCTTAATTGCTTTGAACTTTGCCGAAACTTTTTGTGGCAGTGGTGGTGCCACTCCACGAGGAGGCATGGCGGACCAGAGTGCGTCCTTGCCCCCGCGACTATGAAAGGTGTCTACCCAAACTCCCTTCCAATGATCCCTTTCAAGATACCTCAGTATCGCTAGCTCACCAAAAAGAATTTCCTTTTTGTCAATAGTCACAACGGGTTTGCTTAGGTAGGTATCATCATTCAGGATATCCAATATGCCAGATTGCTTTACCTGGTTTAGACTTGCACAAGGAAAATGAATCTTTAAGCCCTCAACTTGAATTTTACCCTTGACTGTATCGCGAGTTACGTATCTTTTTTCAAAAGCTAATTTACGCAGCTTCTCCAATTGAAATGTCATTACAGCGCGGGAACTAAAGCTTTACGACCATCTGCAGATTTTCGCTCAAACGGGGGGATTTCTATTTTTACTGTGGTTCAATCGTCGCCGGCGGTTTGCTTGACACCGCGTACGTGACCCAGGTCGCGCCCTCCACTTCGTTCGTTATCCTGTTGCTAATCTTCTCTATCAATTCGTAAGGGAGCCTTGACCAGTCGGCGGTCATCGCGTCCACCGATTCCACTATCCTGATTGTAACAATATGGCCGTAAACGCGCTCGTCGCCCAGCACGCCAACGGCCCTGTCATCGCCGACCATTGCGTACGCCTGCCACACTGTGTCGTACCAGCCTGCAGCCCGCAGCTCATCTTCCACGATCTTGCTGGCGTGTTTGCAGATTCGCGTCTTTTCCCGCGTTACTTCCCCGATAATCCTCACCGCCAGACCGGGCCCAGGAAACGGATGCCTACTAAGGAGTTCGTCCGGCACTCCAAGCAGTCTCGCCACCTTCCTGACCTCGTCCTTGTATAGGTACCTCAGCGGCTCGATGACTTTCAGGTCGAGCCACTTGGGGAGGCCGCCGACATTGTGGTGGGTCTTGATAACCGAAGCCGGCCCCTTTGAAACGCCGCTCTCTATCACGTCCGGATATAGCGTTCCCTGTGCAAGCCATTGGAACGGGCCCCGCTTCTTCACAACGTCAGCAAAGACATTGGCAAACTCTTCGCCGATTATCCTGCGCTTTTTCTCCGGGTCCGTCACGCCCTTGAGCTTTCCTAGGAACTGCTTCTCTGCATTTACGTAAATGAGATCGATTCCCAGCTCTTCCTTGAACAGCCTCTGGACTTCGTCCTCCTCGCCCTGCCGCAAGAGGCCATGGTTAACAAAAAGGCACCGCAGGTTGTCGCCGATCGCCCTGTGCATAAGTGCTGCAACAGCAGTCGAGTCGATCCCGCCACTCACCGCCGCCAGCACTTTCTCCTTGCCCACCTTGCTGCGTATGTCCTTGATGGTGGATTCGACAAAGCTCTCCATGTCCCATCCTGCCCTTGCGCCGCTTATCGTCTGGGCAAAGTTCTTCAGGATTTGGGTGCCCTTTTCGGTGTGGACTACTTCGGGGTGGAACTGGATGCCAAACATCTTTTTTTCCTTGTTGCCAATTGCAGCCGAAAAAGAATTTTCAGTGTGCCCGAGGATTTTAAAGCCATCAGGCAACTTCTCCGCTGCGTCTCCGTGGCTCATCCAGCAGTTGATTCTGTTCGTGCCCAGGTTCCTGAACAGGTCTGACCCGTCGTCGACGACGAGGCCGGCGCGGCCGTATTCCCTGCTGCTTGCCTTTTTCACCTTTCCGCCAAAGCTGTCTACAAGGATCTGGTGGCCATAGCAGATCCCCAGAATGGGCCTGCCCATTGCGAGAATTTCCTTGTCCGGTCTCGGCGCTGTCTCTTATACACATCTGACGCTGCCGACGATCTTACGCGTG
>CAZNOV010000214.1:0-2150 GCA_964574725.1 uncultured Nitrososphaera sp.
GGAAGCAGCGTATGCAGGGAAAATCAATGTGTCAAGTGTAGATGACGTTGTAGGGATAGCACCATGCAAGGAAAATAAAAGGAGAACAAGAACGGCATGCTATCCGAGCGTTCTTGGTTATCGCTAACCCCTTTGTTTTCAATGACCATTTTGCGACACGCTCTACGTATCCTGTACATATCCCTGTCTGTTGCCTATCCGCCTCTCAGGAAACAGGAATCGGATCTGCTACACCATCCAGAGCAGCCCACGTTTTTGGTCCGACAATACCATCGGGGACAAGGCCATGAGCCCGTTGGAAAGCGCGCACTGCGGCCTCTGTTTTCGGCCCGAAGTTGCCGTCGACAACAACTCCGACTTTTGCCTGCACTTGCTTCACTCGCTCGCCAGTTGAGGGACGACGGAGTGTAGGCCGACCAGCGGGGGCACCCGAAGGGGCCCGAGGCTCAACCGCCGGGATCAGTGTAGGGGCAGGGGCTGTACCGCTCAGGATCGCGGCAACGGCTGAACGGAACGCATTCATGTCGAAGTTAGGATCAGGCTTGCGACCAGGAGGCAAAGCAAATTCTTTGTGTCCAGCGCAAAAATCAGCCGCTCGCGCGATGCGCGTCAAAATAGCTGCTACACCACGGCGATAGGCATCCATTTGCACTTCTGGCCAAGGAGAATCGTTCGAAAGCCCTGTATTCTCTGCCTCAATACCTATGAACTGGGTGTTGCCGTTGGTCACGCTTCTCCAGGAACCTGCCCCGGCGTGGTTGCACCTCCCAGCAGCAATCACAAAGTACGCACCGTCCCGCCCAAGGCCAAGTTGCGCGAGAGGCCCAGGGAGATCAGCGCGCCCTTTGATGAGGGTGTTAAGGCTGGGCATGTTGCCATTCCTTGGCCCTGCGGTGTGGTGGCATATAACGCCCACGATATTGCCAACGTCGCCACGTCCACGGGTTTCCCAGCCATCAACCAGGGCGACTTTCAGACCGGCGTCCTTCAGCACTTGAGGTAACCAAATTAATGAATGTGCCATGTTAGACCACTCCTCCTTCGGTGGCAGGGAGATCTTCATCTGATGTTGCCTCTTCGACAGCAACGTCGCATCCATCAATGTCGCTCTCACTGTCCTCAGGCTCTGGGGTAACCGCTTCATCCGCCATGTGTATGCCTCTCTCTTCTTGTTTGCGGTGACGAGAAATGACTCGGCATTGTTCTCGGCATAGAGGAATGATTGCACTGCACTTGCAAGGTTCTCCGTTACGGAACGGTTCGTTTTCGGTACCACTCCTTAGCACGAAGATCTGTACACTTGCTACTCACGCCCTAGCCCCGTCCGCGCCTCTTTGAAGAGACGATTCCTGACACATTTTCTCTCCCAGGGGCTTGTTCGGCCTGGCCATGCTGGTGGATGGAGGGACTCCCTCCTATTCATCAGGGCACATCGCCCGCACTGTCCATAGACCATTCTGCTGCTTCTCCTTCGTTACTTCAGTGCAACCCTCACTCTTAAAATCATCGATAGTCTCCTGAACTTGGTCCTCAGGTATGTCTGTAAGTTCTTTCTGCTTCGCCATTTCGGCCCTCCTCACGTAGAGCTACTATGGTAGGAGCTCTCGGACAGCGCGCACTCTCAAGTCCGCCAAGGCTTCATCTCTTAGGAAGAGCGTAATGTCACCCGGACCAGTTGCGAGTCCATTCTTCGTCATCCACTGCTTTAGACGTTCTTCATTCGCTCGGTCGATAGTCTGGCCGTCAGGCTTCCAAAATGTTCGGAGTCTGTCACCCGCGTCATCCTTAACGAACCGAGCGGTACGAATATCTTTGATCTCTTTGTCTGCCGTCGCTGCTTTGGCTCCGGCATCCCCAGCGACAGTCTGAATTCCGCCGAAAATTGTACCCGCCCGAATGAACCGTCTAATATCGCTGAGTGCTGCAAATAATGTATAATCGGCTACAGGAAGCTGTTTACTTCGCTCTATGTTTGCACGGATCTTTTCTCGTTCTGCGACCATTTGAGCCAAGATAGCTGGTAGTGTCTTGTCGAAGAATGCATTTTTGTCGAATGAAGTCTTCGCGCCAGTGATACCCGTAGAGACTGCACCTAGAATCGACTTCAGTGATGCACCGCCTACCGTTGCAGTAGCAGCGGAGATTGCTAG
>CAZNOV010000215.1:0-2147 GCA_964574725.1 uncultured Nitrososphaera sp.
ACAATGCTCCGGGGATATTTTTCGTGACCGAGATATCCCGACGTGAGTTTCTAAAATTACTTGCGGCGGGAGGAATTGTTGCTGCCGGCAGCATGTTTGGTCTAGGCAATTTCGTCGCGCCCAGAGGAACCGGCACGAGGGCGACGGCACAGTCGGCCGGATCATGGTCGCTAGGTCCCACCACGCTAAGCCACCCCGTTCACTTGGCGCTCCTTCGTAATGGTAAAGTCCTGTATGTCGCAGGCTCAGGATACGACACGGCCAGTTGGAACGGTCCCTTCAAGGCGGGTGTCTGGAACCCTTCGAATAACAATCAAACGGAATACCTGATGGACGAGGACCTGTTCTGCTGCGGCCACGCCGTCCTTCCGAACGGAAATATCCTGCTGGTTGGAGGAACGCTCATGTATAAATCAGACCCCCTTAACCCCAGCAGTGAATGGTTGGGCCTGGATGCTGCTTACGAGTTTGACGTCCAGTCTGAAGACTTCCTGTCCCGTCCGTCTATGGCGCACGGCAGGTGGTACCCGACACTGGTAATTCTTCCTGATGGGAAAGTTCAGGTGGTGGCCGGTTTTGACGAGTTCGGCGAGCACAATGCCCTCAACGAGATCTACAATCCCAGCTCACAGAGCTGGAGCATAATGTACGATCCAAATACGAGCCGGACGTATTGTGCCGGTTCACAGTGCTATGGGGGTCCGAACAGCGGCGTCAACCCCGGGACTGGGCTTTACCCACGTATGCACCTAATGCCTAGCGGGCTTGTAGCTATGGTGGGGCAGATTGATGCCCGCCGAGTCTGGGATCCTGAAACCGGAAAGTGGTATTCAGCGGGAACCGGTACGCGGAGAAGCTACGGAACTTCAGTCCTGCTTCCCCTCCAGAACACATCAGGCGAAGAAGGCAAGATTCTTTCATGCGGCGGTTCTCCTACGTCCAGTCCCCCTATCACGGCCACCAATAGCGCCGAGATCATAGAACCAAGTGGCTTTTCATTAACGTCAAGGTCCGTCCAGTCGATGAAATATGCGAGGAGATACTGCAACTCGGTGATTCTGCCAAACGGAAAAGTAGTGGTAATCGGAGGAACTCAAGGGGATAACGAGGCCCCACCCGTATTGAAGCCAGAGATGTTCGACCCTGATACAGAAACATGGTCGGAACTTCCTGCTCACTCTATACCCAAGATTTACCACTCTGGCGCTCTGCTGCTCAAGGACGGCCGAGTATGGGCAGTAGGCTCTTCGTACAGCAACATTGAATTTGAATTGGATACAGAAATCTACAACCCAGACTATGTCTCTGGATCGCGGCCAACCATTTCCGGGTCTCCAACAGGTGGTGTTTACGGGAGCACTATTGCAATCCCTACCCCCAATGCCTCAGATATTACGTCTGTTTCGCTTGTCCGGGTCTCATCAACAACACATCATTACAACACGGATCAGAGGTTGATTTGGCTTCAGATTCTTAGCAAAACTTCCAACACTGTCACAGTCTCGGCTCCAATAAACAGCAATCTTGCTCCGCCCGGTTACTACCTAATTCACGTACTGGACGATGGTGTCCCATCGGTTGGCGCATTCATCCAGGTCGGCACCCAACAGTCACAGGCTGTATTTTATGACGTTCCTTCTCCGGGCGATTCATTGGCCCAATTGAAAACAGGTGGGGACATCAGGGCTGGCGAGGAGGCAAAGACGGGCTCACAGCTAGTAGGAAAGTCTTTGAAGAAATGGACCGTCTATCTTAGAAAGAGGTTCAGTCCTTCAGGCAGCATCACGGCGGTAGTAAGACGAAAATCAGGCGACGCGATCGTTGCCACGTTTGCTGAAACTATTCCCGCTTCGAGCCTGACGACTAGTTTTGTTCCCTATGAATTCACTCTGTCGACTCCCTATGTCATTCAGCTCAATGATCGCATCCTCGTGCAGTATAGCGGACCTGAACGAGTCGACGTTGAATCATGGAACAGCGATAAGTTTGATGGAGCTGCGACACGACGAGTCAAGTTTAACAGCGGCACTGGAAAATACACCGGGAGTTTTCAGGATACAAAAGACATTGTAGGAAAGATGTCGAGTCAATGAGCCTTCGATAACGGATGTCAATTTTCAGTACTTCGCTTTTGAGAGGCATCCTTC
>CAZNOV010000216.1:0-2143 GCA_964574725.1 uncultured Nitrososphaera sp.
GACCGAACAGAGGCCGGGCCCGGAGAAATGTATAAAATGTGGCAAACCCCTCGAATGGTGAATTACGTTGCAACCCTTCACAAGAAATTTTGTGGATAATAGTGATGAGGCAGGATTCAAATTTACATTTAATTGTGACATTTGTGGCGACGGATACAAAACAAAATTCATAGAATCAAAAACCCGCAAAAAGGCAGGGTTCCTTCGGGGCTTGGGAAGCGCAGCTTCTATCGGTAGCTCCCTTCTGGGTTCACACGTTGGACACAACATCGGATATGGGGTTGATACCTATGCCCAGAAGTTCAGCGGAATGTCTCCGGAATGGCATAAGGAACACGAAGCTTCTTTTGAAACAGCCCAGAATGAGGCAAAGGGTCATTTTCAACGGTGCCCCAAGTGCAGAAAGTATGTCTGTGAGATGGACTGGAATGAACAAGAAGGATTGTGCGTTGAGGATGCGCCAAGGCAGAGCGTAGAGGTCGCTGCTGCCAAAGCTGGAAAAATGGTCAAGGATATCCAGAACAAGGCAGAGAATACCCAGGTCTTCACCGGCAGCATAGAAAGTAAACAAACCATCTGCCCACAGTGTGGAAAACCAGCCGGAGAAGGGAAATTCTGCAACAACTGTGGCGCTTCGCTATCGATGGTAAAGTGTCAAAAGTGCGGCGCGCAAAGTCCTGTTGGAACGAATTTCTGCGGCAACTGCGGCTCTAGAGTTGGCTAGGAAACTGGTGAAAATTCGGATGAAAAGCAATGGCTGTTGATTAGGGCGACCTGCGATGCATCAAATAATACACTGGTTCATGTGAGCTGCTTAGAAAAGAGTTCACCCTACCTGCCGGGGTATATACCAGGAAGCTCTTTAAATAGGAGAGTAGTTGGTCGGCTTTTGAAGAGACGTGACCATTTGGCTAGCAGAGCTTCTGTGATGCTCGTCGAGGATGAGCCTGACCTGTTAGCCACGACTAAGTCAATGCTAGAGACAAGTGGCTATGAAGTTCACGCATTTGACAGCCCGGACGAGGCGATTCGGCATGTGAAAGATGAAGGCTGTAAGGCGTGCGTTCTTGTCGTTTCTGATGTCAGAATGCCGGGTATGTCAGGTTTTGAACTTGTCAGACGTATCAAAGAGATACAGCCTGAAACAAAAGTAGTGCTCATGTCGTCATTTATCATACATAGAGACGAGTTCAAGAAAGTCATGCCATCACTGCAGATAGATGATTTCGTAAGCAAACCATTTACCAAAGATGATATTATCGAAGCTATAAGGAAATGCGTAAAGACGCCAGAGACATAGGTTAGCTTGGCAGCGAAGCTATGTTCTTTGGCTCCATAACATTTACCCGCGACCCTTTAATAGAATGATGCGAACCGTGCGCTAATTGGCAAGCCAAGAAACTGAAGCAGTCGAAAGGTTAGACAGGATTTACCGCTGCAAAGTATGCAATGCGATATTTCTTTTCAAATTCGACGCTCTGGAACACATGAGCCATTGGCGGACGCATCAAGGGTTTATTATTATGCCGCTCAATTAGCAATTTGGCAAAATGTTTTTAACCTAAACCTGCCGACGAGCACCTATGATAGAGCAAGCGCGCAGGCACTTGGGAATCGCATTTGCAATTAGCATAGTGGCGGCCTTGGTATCGGCTTCGGTCTTTGTTGCAATCACCGCAGCCGCGGGCAGTATGGGTCCTATCCCAGCATACGCGACGATGATGGATGGCAGAGGGAACGTGATTATGCCAGGCGGTCCGATGATGGATATGAGCAGGCTTAACGTTGCAAAAGGGCAAATATCGAATGTACAACTTGACAGTGAAGGACTGCCGGACTGGATTCAGTCAGGAATCTGGGTTATGCGAGTTATCCCCGCGCCAGATACCGGAAACCCCATGGCGCATCTAATAGCCAGGTTCGCAATGGTCAAGCCTGACGGAACAGCAATGCATATTCACAAGCTCTTCAACTTCAGATCTACCGAATTTTCGACTGAAGGCGATAACGATTCTATTCATGTATTTGCAGGCACGGCAACTGGGATTTGGGGCGGGTGGCCTTGTTCAAGTCCGGCAGACCGGGAGGCGCGCCCCCACTTTCGGTGTGGCACGCCGCCGAGCGCGAGCGCTTCGACGAGTTC
>CAZNOV010000217.1:0-2122 GCA_964574725.1 uncultured Nitrososphaera sp.
GTGCGGTCTAGGATCTTTACGTAATCAACATCTCCGACAAAGAATTCATTGAGCGGGTTGTTCGAGTTTGCTCCCATTCTTAGCGGGCCTGTTCCGGTGGCGTCGGGGTTCTTGCCTATAGTCTTTGATTCAACGGTGACGCCGTCAAGTTTTAGCTTTAACCGAACACCATCGTATACCACCCTGGCTGTGTGCCACCCAGTGTCCACGATGTCACCGTTAGCATAGACCGTATGACGCGAGCCATCAGCGGCCCTGAAACCGCCTGCTAGTTGTCCGCTCTGCGTCACAAACATTGCATAGTTATGATCAGACATCCTGTTTTCATCGTCTCCGGCACTTTTGCTGACCAGAAATCCGTCATCTGTAGGGGCCTGGGTTACCCTGAACCTAACCTCTATCATGAATTGAGACAGCTTTAGCGCCGCAGATGACGGGACATCCTTGTAGGTGCTGCCGTCAAACTTCAGATAGGTGGTTCCGGATTCAAGTGCATAAGACTGAACGGGAATTGTAGAAGTCGCCAAAATAGTGACAAGTGTTAACCCAAGAACTAATCTTAGCGCCTGATTAGCGCTTCTATATGAAGCGTTGTCTGTACCGCGAGAACTCACAAGAGATTTTCACGGCTCGAAATCAGTTAAGCACTTGTTTGTTTGGAATATGACATTAGCAGCTTCATCAAAAATCATTTACCGCGCGCGCAGTTTTTTCACTCCGTAGCGATCCTGCCGGCCCGTTCAGGTAATCGCGCTGGGAATATTCCGGTGAACCGGAGTTAATGTCGCCCTCATGTTTGCGACTATTGTCGAGCAGCTGCAATTGTCAGATTATCTTGGCCGATCGGATTTGTTGCAATCAAACGTCTCTGGTACCTTTCTGGTCATCGTCTCGTGCCTGCCCCGACCGAGGGCCACTTTTCATTGAAAATGACGAATCTGTTGTACCAGTAGAGTCCCCCCGCCAGACAGAGATTGCCGGCGTCGTAAAGCAGGTTTGCAATCCATTCTATTTCGGATAGTCCCGTCAAAGAAAAGTACGAGAAAATTGTGTCCGCCGCCGCTGTAATCAATAGAGCCACTGACATGAAAAACCACGGAGAATAATGGAGCTTTGCCTTTCGAAGCGTGATCAGTAGCAGAATTGATGGCATTATGAGAACAAGATCTCCTACTGGATACGATATTCTGAATGCGAAGGTTATGATTCCGTCTAATGTTCGAAAATCTGTCGTTGCAAACACTTGGTAAAACAGATACGATAGGGAGAAAATGACGGCGCTGCCTATCGCGACAATCGGGGCCCTGCTTATGGTCTTGGCGAAGTAGAGATACGTCCTGAATAGATGGTACCCGAAGAATCCGTACCCCAGCAACCAAAAGACATCGGCCGACGAATAAGAAGGCAGCTCAATCTTCAGCCCTACTTCGTAATACACCCACACGACTTCGCCTCTTAACCACATTGCTGCGCCAATTGCCAGAGCAGCATAGGTCATGCCATGCAGCCCCCGAAGTCCCTGGCGTGCAACTACTACTGCTGCCAGTCCCGCCGCTATCCCGGCAGTCACCATTACCTCGATGTCGGTTACGGCCGTTCGGGTGCCTGCGCCAGAATCAAATGCGCTATATGCAAAGACCGCAACAAGTACATCCGCTGCAACAATTGTGGCTAGGATTAGGATTATTCTCTCTCGCGGCATCCATCTCGGCGAACGAGGACAAAGTCAAGCTATCATACAAACCTCACATATCTGCGACGCATTCACGTTCCTGCCGATTTGCAACACATCAATACCTGCGCGTATTCTCTTCAGAAATGTAATAATTCAGCGTAAGTTATTCCAGCTACACACATTGCCTCTGCAATCTTGATTAGTAGACAAATTCAGCATGAAGCGAGGGTTGCTACACATGATTTGGTTCGAATTCGCTGACATTGCACCAACATTCTTCGATCTTTGAAACGCTGGAATGATTCAGAATTCCACCAGCCGGGTTTCGCCTAGAGCAGAATCTTCCGATTTCCCAGTTTAGTGACAAATGTGGTTGCCAAATCCAACGACACTGTTACCAACAATACCACCGAGGAGAGAGCGCCGAACTCTGGTATAACCTGTGTG
>CAZNOV010000218.1:0-2102 GCA_964574725.1 uncultured Nitrososphaera sp.
TAGCGACAGCCGAGGAACATAACATCCTAGGCGGGCTTGGAGGCGCCGTGTCCGAAGTCGTGACCGACACCTACCCGGTCCCCGTCAAACGCGTTGGAGTGAAGGACAAATTTGGTGAGTCTGCGCGCGACGAAGAGATAGAAACCCTGCTGGACCAGTACGGCCTGACCGCCTCGGAGATTGCCAAGGCAGTGGTAGAAGCAAGGAGCAGGATCAGAAAATAGATGAAGATCTTTCTTGACACGGCAAACATCGAGTCCATAAAAAAATACAACGACATGGGCATCGTGGACGGCATCACAACGAATCCGACCTTACTTTCAAAGGAAAAGGGCAGCCCTGCCAGCATAATGAGCCAGATCGTGAAGATCGTAAAGGGTCCCGTGAGCCTCGAAGTGGTAGCAACCACGGCGTCGGAAATGATTGAAGAAGCTCACAGGTTAAAGAAATACGGTCAGAACGTGGTCGTAAAGATTCCAATGATCTCTGAGGGCCTCAAGGCTGTCAGGAAGCTGAAATCAGACGGCATAGAAACAAACGTTACATTGGTCTTCTCCTCCAATCAAGCAATTCTGGCTGCCAAGGCAGGAGCAAGTTACGTCAGCCCGTTCATCGGCAGGCTTGACGATGCCGGTCAGGATGGCATGTTATTGATCAGGGAAATTGTTCAGATCTTTAGGAATTACGAGTTCGACACCAACGTGCTCGTCGCGAGCATAAGGCACCCACTCCATGTAATTGAGGCAGGCAAGATAGGCGCGCAGGTCGTGACACTTCCCCCAGACATTCTCGGCAAGATGATTTCACATCCGCTTACCGACAAGGGTCTGAGCAGCTTTCTCAGTGACTGGGAGAGGGTAAAGAAGGATAACCCCGGGCTCGCACTTTAGTCGTTGCGCAGGAGCTTGATGACTTTTTTTGGCATGTCGTGCAGCCTGCTTACAGAAATTGCCCTTTCATAGTTCAGGTACTTCAGGTTGTGGCCGATGCCGACAGAGTCGTTTAGGTTCCTGCCGAGCCCTATAGCCACCATTCTGATGCCCGATTTCCTGTACGTCAACACCAGCTTTTTCACCGCGTCAAAATCAGACGGCTCGCCGTCTGTCAGCGTGACAAATATGTCAGGCTTGAAAGAATAAGTGACAGGCTGCAGCAGCGCATAGACCTCCGCCAAAGGTGTGCCTCCGCTGGCTTTGATCTGGGCCAGCCTTCTGGCGCTTATAACTGACCACTTGATGTTTGGAGGCTTGATGACCCAGCACTTGACCTGCCGTTTGTCCGTGCTGAACGCGTACACAGCAAACCTGATGCCGAGATAGTGGAGGGCCTCGCAGAGTGCGATCGTGGCCTGCTTGTATTCCAGCTCTGCATCGGCAATGCTGCTAGAGTGATCGAGCAGGATCGCCACCTTGGTCTTTATGGAGAGCCTAAAGTCGTTCAGAAAGGTTTTTGGCAGCGCTTCGACGTAACTCTCCACGTCAAATTCCTCCCCTGATTCTTCGTGCCTTTCAACCCACCCAGTCTTCCACTCGCGGAAAGCGGTCTTGACCTGTCGTATTAGGTCAGTGTCGTATATCTTGGTCTCATCAACGTCCATCCTGTCCGGCACGCTGAGGCCGAAATTTTCTAGACTTTCATAGCCCCTGTTCTCTGTCTTTCTGCTCTCCTTCACAAGCGCCTCGAATTCGTGGAGGATGTCATGCCCTTCGTAGATTTCTTTTGCCTTCTCTTGCACGTCTTCCTTCTTGTGGAGCACGCGAACCACCTTTTCGACCTGCTTTAACAGGTCGCTCTGGTTGAGCGACGCGCCAACCCTTGTCCTTGGCGATAGTATTGGGATAGAAACTAGCGGGTCGAGCTCGAGCATCTTGATCAGCGTTGGTATGTGCTGCTCTATCCAACCCGTGCCGTAACCTTTCTCGACCGCCTCTTTCACGATCTCGTTGGCAAATTCCGACGCCCTTCTGACCCTGTCGAACTCGCCGCCGAAAAGCTCGCCCTTCAGATATCCTGTCAGAAAGTACTGTGAGAATGCCTCGGCCACCTTGTACTTGCCGTAGATAGAGTTCAGCAGCTGCCTAGACATCCACGAAATCCCTTCG
>CAZNOV010000219.1:0-2072 GCA_964574725.1 uncultured Nitrososphaera sp.
GCTCCCGCAGCCTCTGTACATTTTGCTTGATGAAATTGTTCCCGTACATTGCCTCGTGCATGGCTGGAGCGATTATTATCGGGATCTTTGAGCCCATTGCGACGCTCAGAACGGATGTAACGGATGTGTCATCAATTCCGTTTGCCATCTTGCCAATCGTGTTGGCCGTGCACGGATAGACAATGATTAGGTCAGACATTCCATAGTCTGCAAGCATGATGTGTTCAAGGTCGCCAGTCAGCTTTGTTACGACCTCGTTGCCTGTAGCCCACTTCATCATGTCTGGAGTGAGGAGCAGCGACGCCGTCGAATCCGTCATCACGGCGTGCACATCGGCGCCATGTCGCATCAAGAGTCGAGCTAGGTCAATTGCCCTGTAGGCGGCAACGCTACCTGTAATGCAGAGGACTATTTTTCTGCCTTCAAGCTCGATTCCCTCAGTCCCTGTAATTTCCTTTGATGGATGGGGCGGTCTCTCGCCGGTCATTTTGCCTTAGATCTCCTCATCGTTTCTCTGAAGCCGTTCAGCTCTTCCGGATTTATGTGAAACGTGTTCGACTCCTCCGGGAACTTCATACCCTTGACCTCTGTTATGTACGTCGAGACTGCATCGTAGATCGTCCTTGACATTTCTGCGTATCTTTTGACAAACCTTGGCTTGAAATCTTCATAGATCCCAAGCATGTCATGCAACACCAACACCTGGCCGTCGCAACCCGTCCCAGAACCAATCCCTATGGTTGGGACTTTAACGCCCTTAGTAATCTCCTCCGCAACCTCGCTTGCGACCATTTCTAGAACGATGCTGAACACACCAGCTTTCTCCAGCTCTTTTGCGTCGCCTAGCAGCTTCATCGCAGACTGTGCGTCCCTCCCTTGCATCCTGTAGCCTTCCCATAGCGAAGACGTCTGGGGCTTTAGCCCGATGTGGCCCATCACCGGTATTCCCGCATCAACTATCGCCCTTACAGTGCTGATGATCTCGGATCCCCCCTCGAGCTTGACCACTTCGCAGCCGGCCTTGATGAGCCGGACCGCGTTTTCAACGGCTACACTCGGGCTAGGCTGATAAGACCCAAATGGCATGTCCCCAACAATCATCGCTCGCTTCGAGCCTCTGGAAACAGCCCCGCAGAATATCCGCATTTCATCCATTCCTATATTGACTGTAGTGGTGTGCCCCAGCACGACCATACTTGCGCTGTCGCCCACCAGTAGGATATCAATGCCTGCCTTGTCGCAGACAAGCGCGGTCGAATAATCGTACGCTGTGAGAACAGCTAGTCTTTCCCTGCCTTTCGCATCGATTACATCGCGTACGCTCACTTTCTTGTTTGCCTGCACCTATACTCCACCTCTGATTATCTTCAGGGATTCCTTGAGGTTCCTGCCATTGTCAAAATCCCGGTAGATCTTCTTTAGTGAGATGCTCCCCCTTAGCGAAAGGGCAGACTTGACTAGGGCCGGCAAGGCCCTTACCGCGTTGTCGACTATGGTAATGTTTGCAGCCTTGGCAGTCCTCGAAAGCGGGTTTAGATCAACCGTGATGACATTCTTGCCCATCTTTGCCAGAGCCTCGGTCCTGTCGCCGTCTTCCAGAGGCACGAAAACCGTGTCGGCAACAAAGATGCCTTCAGGATCAACGCGCCGGCGTTCACTCTGGAGCTCGGGAATTATTGCGGACGCCCTTGAACCCACTCCTAGCACTTGGTCTGCGCCGTGCCGTTCGAGCTCGTTCTTGATTGCCACCTCACGTTCCTCGGTTCTGTAGAAAAGATTCACCTCTAAACGCGACCCAGTGACCTTTGCCAGCTGCACCATGTCTTTTGGGCAGAGTGCAGCGACGTTGCCGTTTACCGAAATGATGGGCCTTCTGGAGAGAAGGAGGAGCGCAGCTGCAGCCCTTATCGCCCGTTGTGCGGATCTTGTGGTTTTCTCACCGACCATGTAGTCATAGGCCTCTCCCCTGCCGTGCGCGATCAGCCCTTCAACGGCAACAAGTCCACGCCGATAACCTTCGACCAGCAACTCTCTGGTGTACAGCGACACAGCCCGGGGATGGTCTGGCGGTA
>CAZNOV010000220.1:0-2059 GCA_964574725.1 uncultured Nitrososphaera sp.
TGAGCTGATCGATGCAGAGAACTGAGAAACCCTTTCAGATTCCCGACGATCCCCCCTTCGCCAGCGCCTTTGACGCCCAGCGGGTTAAGCGGCGACGGCGCTTCCTCAAGCACTACGCTTCCTGTGTCCGGGACATCGGTACTGGTGAGTAGGGGAAGTCAAGGGGCCGCCTCAAACTATACAGGGTGGTTGTTTATAGTCGCGTAAGTCGAGGGTGTCTCTACGTCATTAGCAAGCTCCGCATAGTAGCCGCTGGAGCACGGTTTAAAGTTCTCGGGCCAGTCCGCAACTAACGTGCACAATAATCGCAACTGAATCGGTGCGTCCGTATTCACTCGTTTCACGCGCACCTGAACTGCGTCTGGATCGTTGTCTAAGATTTCGAGAAAATCGCGCGAAATATATCTTGGACAATAGCCTACAATGGTCGCAGGATCGTCCGTCCGTAGCGCAATCGCATAACCATCATTAGCGTTCGGAGGGTCCAGCATGAGATATAGCCTCTGTCCAACATGGAGTTTACTAATTCTGACCCGTGCTTCATCAGCTAGATACCGGAGGCCATGACCAAAGAAGTGAACTACATATTTACCCCCAGGGTCGCGCTCTGGACACGGAAATACCGTTAAAGAGTCTGTTTCTCGGACTCCTTCCGTACGACCGAGCAACACGAGTGGGTCTGCCTCATCTTCCGGCAAATCCAGCCAGCGCAAGAAATCCTTATACTCCGGCCTTTTCTTTGAAATAAGACGATTCGCGAATAAGGGTAACAACTCATGGGATTTGTACACTGCATGCAAATCCTGCATAAAACCGAACGAAATAAAGTTTTTGGAAAGCTTCGCACCCTTCGTATAAACGAACCGATAGATACCATTCTCGGAGGTTAGTTTTCCTACCGGAAACCATTGCCGAGACTGCGGATCTTGCCAAGCTACATACAGAGCTTTCATTTCATACCTCTGGTTTAAGGAGGCGTTTTTTGTTTAGTTCGAGCATCTTTATGGCAAAGCCCTTGGCAGCATCCGAAATTCGATCATGCGGAATCTGAACAAAGATATCTGTAACATCATTGTCTGAGATTTGCGACAGCCGGTCAACCCAGGCTTTTGCCGCTAGAGGTCTGAGTTTTGATGCTTCTCTAAAAACTTCTAAGGTTGGCATGGGTTTACTACTCGTAGGCGAGCTAAAGAACGCAGATAAGGCCCTTGTTACATACCGATGCATGCCTCTCCGACTGTCTCGCGTCGTCAGCCTTTGCGTCCTTGACTCATCTGTTTCATTCCATCCAAGGCTGGAAGCATGATCAAAGGTCGGTGCCAAATGTATAGTTCGCTCCGGACTCACTATAAAACCCCAATTTTCGTGGTGCCGATCCTGATTCGCGATCCATGCGTCCAACATTAAATAGCCAACAAAAACGTCTAGCGCTGATTGTACGTCACCGAATGTATTCCAGTTAAGTGGCGGTTGAATAAGGTCTTGCCTAATAATGGCCAAAACCAATCTGAGCGTATGCTGCCTTACTTTATAGAATTTCTCTTTGGGGTATCCTTTGTCCAGGTGAACCAGAACCTCATTGCCAGCCACTAATCTTCCGCCAAAAGGCGCAAAGCTTCGCGACACAATTCCTTTTTGACCTTTCCACGTTGCAAACTCGTATTCCGCGTGAGGCACGCCGAGAAGTTCGCAGAGTTCGCTGGCTACCTTCTCGCTCCAGTCTTCGCCCGTCGCGCCCTCCCCATCGCTCCTATTCAGCTTGAAGAGATATCTAGTCGAGTCCGCGTCACTAAACCAAAACTTCGGCTTAGTCCCGAGCTGTTCCAAGATATCTCCGGCCTCATCCGGAACTGTAATGACTCGATACATTAGCCCAGGGGGCAACGAAAAACGTCTTTCATACGCACAGTAATCGAGCACATTTTAGCAAATCACCCCGGCTCCGTTCAGAGCCAACTTGTTTCTCACTGTCGTCATTTAGGATTTACCTGCCCAGCGGTAACGGCCGTCGGATGTGAGGTGGAAGCGCTCGCGGGGGACGTTGAGCTTGCCACGAATC
>CAZNOV010000221.1:0-2058 GCA_964574725.1 uncultured Nitrososphaera sp.
GCAGCATGCATTCGCTCCAAGATTACAAAAGCAGGACAACGCTTGTCGTCTTTATTTGCAATCACTGCCCGTACGTGAAGGCGAGGATAGGGGACATCGTATCGCTCCAAACAAAATTCAAACCCTCAGAGCTGCAGGTGATAGGAATAAACAGCAACGACCCCGACTATCAGGACGAGGGCTTTGATAACATGAAAAAATTCTCAAAGGATTACGGTTTGAATTTTCCGTACTTGATTGATGATTCGCAAGAGATAGCCAAGGCTTACGGGGCCGTATGCACGCCAGATCCTTTCCTTTTCGACGCAGATCGCCGGCTGGTATTTCATGGAAGGATAAATGACGCCCTCGAACCCGAGGCCACCCCCAGGACTCCGGTGATGGAAAACAATGTCCGGAAGCTACTGAAGGGAGAGAGGATAGAAAAGGACTTTGATCCGTCGATTGGATGTTCAATAAAGTGGAAGAACTAGCCGTACTGGTAGATTACCCCTTTTTCTCCCCTTGGGTGTCGCCACTCTGTCTCCTTTGAACACGTGCCGCATTCCACGCACGCTTCGTGCTGAAGCGTTACGTCTTCGCCTTCCAAGCTGTAGCAGTTCGTGGGGCAGAGAGTTACCATCTTTTTCATGAATTCAGATCTTGGATTCAGCACCTTGATGTGTGAAACGCGATCGTCTTCGTACTTTAGTTTTGCAACCCGATCGGCTACCGTGGGTATCGATGGCTCGTACGTGCTAGTGACGGGTCTTCCCATTTTTTCAGCCAGTTCTATCGGCACCTGCACGTACGTGTCTTCCGATTCGACAAGCGGGAGCAGCCTGTCATAGCCAAGGATATTGGCAAAGCCGACAGCAAGGCCCCTCAGAGTCCCGCTTGACATCAGTTTGAATACCAACCCGTAGCGCTGGCCAATGACCTCTTTCGGGACGTCCTTTGCGGCGTCCAGGAATATCTTCAGGTAGTCCTTGTCGATTTCTTTCATGTCCTTCGTGTAAGGGCTATCGTTCACCAGCTGGCTATAGTATTCTCCCATGTACTGGTGCGAGTAGTTGTTCCTGTCTATCGCCCTTGCGACCGCAGTAGCAGCACGCACCGCATCGTCTATCCCGACGTTAAGGCCCTCTATGCGCGGCCCGATAAAGATCCCTCTTCCTGCCGCGTCGCCAATGAAAAGCACATTGCGGTAGTACGGCTCTTCCATCATGCAGCGCTTACCGTCCGGCACGAGCTTTGCCGAATACTCGAGTTCCACGTAGTCCGTGACAAACTTTGTGCGGTACTTTGTCGCAAGCTCGTTCTGCACGAAATCCAGCCTCGCCTTTATCTCGTCCTCGGTCTTGTACTTGCCGCTCTCCACCAGTTTTTTCCTTGATGAAGGCGAGTAATACGAATCCCTGAGCTCGTTCCAGGTTTTTATCAGCTTGCTCACGGCGAACCGGATCCTGAGCTGCTCCTCTTTCGGAAGGTCGCGATCGATCTCCTCCTTGACGGCTACCTCGTCGCTTATCATTTCGGAAACCATCGGGTTCTTGAGGATCGCGTTTACCAAGCGGTCTGGATCCGCGGGTCGGTCGAGCAGCGAATCAAAGTGGTAGACTGCACCGACGGACAGCGTGTCCCGGTTGGTGTATAGAAAGCCTCCGCCTATGTGATTCAGCGTAATGTCGCCAGCAAACAGATGGGCGGCTCCTTCGTCCGGTCCGATTCCGAATTTTTTTTCGATTATCTCCTCGGGCATCTTTACCACGACCTTGACGCCCTGATAGAGCTGCTCCGGCATGAACTTGGCCCTGGCCCCTGTCATAGTTGCGACTTCAGAGTTCACCCCGTCGGCCGCGATTACCGCCTTGACCTCAAAGCTCTCCAGCTCGTCCGTCTCTACTACCGTCCTTTCGTTTTCCCACGATATCGATCTCACGTGAACGCCGGAAACGATTCCGCCGCCGCACCGCTCGGCACTTTCGGCCGCTTGGCGTGAGAACCATGGATTAAGCCTGCCGAGCAGTACAGAGTAGCCAAAATTGGCCTCATACTCGTGCGCAGAGGTGAGATCCA
>CAZNOV010000222.1:0-2041 GCA_964574725.1 uncultured Nitrososphaera sp.
TCCTGATAGCCTTTCTTCTTCTCGGCGATTGCCTGCAGTGCGTTCTGCTTGGTCTGCACGAGGCAGTCGATGACCTCCTGAATCGGCAAGGCATAATATTTCTGTGGCCGGTCGAACGTAGAGAACACCACACCCTTTGATAGCAGTGTTGAAATGTAGTTATATGTTTCAGTCCTCTGGATGCCAGTATGTCGCGAAACATCACTTGCCGTCGAGTTCCCGTGGGTCATGAGGAACAGCAATATCCTGGCTTCGTTCAGCGTCAGGTCTAGTTTCTGCAGTTCTGAAATCAGGCCAGTTTCTATTTCCGAATTTGGGTTTGTCACTTTGAAATCGTCCATCTTGAAGCTAGCTGCCATTTTAGATCGCGGAGCTGGAAGATTGCTCCAGATGTATATAAAGTAGCTGTTGTATGTAGAGTACCACATATGTAGTTTCGGTGAAAAGTTACTATGAACATGTAAAATCTAGGCAGAGATTTTATAAATTTTGCAACATTGCGGCTCGCGTTCTGTGCTGTCTGTCAGAAAAAAGACAGTTATTTTGTCAGGAGAGCAAGGTTACGATGCCAGCGCCGTGTAAATCTGCATGAACTCCTTCGTAATGTCTGAAGGTTTGTCGATTACCCTTGCATTTCGCACGGTCTTTTTTATCGAAGCGCTTCCCATCCCGATGGCAATGAGACCTATGCCGAATGATTTGAGCTCTTTTACCGAGATGCCGAATTCGTCGTCAATATGTGAATATCCCGACGGCAGACCGTCAGATACCAAAATGAGGAAATTCCTGTCCCTTGCGTTCTGCTTTACAAGATTGCAGCATGCCCTAATTGCATCCGGGATGTATGACAGCCCGTCGGTCCTGATGCCTCCTATCCTTGCCTTTGTCAGATCGTCGTATTTCTCCGCAAAGTCCTTGATGCAGAATAGTTCGTCAGAGAACGCAAACATGCTCCAGGGCTGGTTTCCAAGAATCTGATGCGCCGTCTCGGCAAGACAGATCGACACGGCCCTGAGATCGTTGCTCGAACCGCTCAGGCTCTTGCTAGAGTCTATGAGGATAGTCCAGGACTCTTCCTTCAGCTGTTCTTCGTCCCTGGTGAAAATGTCGTTTCGCTTTGATTCGCTTGCGATCGCCTGGATGGCCAGCTGCAGGTCCACGGAACCCACCTCCTGAAAAGTATTCTCGTCGAAGGCGTTCTTTACCATTCTTACGCGGTCGCTCATCTTTCTTATGTCGGCCGAAAGATCAGAGTGCACCCTAGCAAAGGTCACATAATCGCAGACAGGGAACATCACATCGCTGAAATTCAAGTGTCGCGTTGCCTGCTTCAGCTTCTGCATTATCTTTTCCCTAAACTTTTTTTCTCTGACAAATTCAAAGAAAGTCTCCTGCCAGAGAACGTCGTCCCGGACATTCAGGTCCTTGATCGCAGGTTTTATTCTCTCGAAATCTTCTGAGGTGACGAATCCGGTCTTGTAGACAGAAGCCGAAGGCAGATCCCTGCGCAACAAAAGGTGAGAGTATGGAAGGTACATGTTGTGCCATTTCCCGGGAACCTTGAGTACTGCGGCATAAAGTGAATTTCCCAGTGACGAGAGCTCACCCCATTTTAGCTGCCTCTTGGTGATCTTTGCCGCCGAAATGTTGGCCAAAACTTCCCTGTCTATCGTGCTGGTGATCTTCTTGGCGCCGCTGGCAAAATCTTGCAAGTCCGAGACAAAACTCTGAACGACCTTCAGAATAGAAGCGGGAACATAAATCGGCACGTCAAGAGCGAAGGAAGTCAGTGCTTCCTGAGCCATGACAGAGTAGTCGATGGACGCCCGGGGTTGCAGAAGAAGTGAGAACGCGTCCGCGGATCTGACAGCATCTTCATAGAACGCCTTTCCCTGAATCTGGCGAACTCTCTGTCTGGCAAGCACGTCCATAATGATGTTCATGACGTACCTAGCTCTGAGCTGATGTGTCTTTTTGGAAAGCCATTCCTTGATGAAGTCCCGATAGATCCAGCGATAGATTGACTTGGCGCTCAGCAATG
>CAZNOV010000223.1:0-2039 GCA_964574725.1 uncultured Nitrososphaera sp.
TCTTGTCAAATAGGTGCGGCTCGTTCAGTATTTCATAGCCTGCCACGCTGTCATATTTGTCAACCCTGTTGATGATGGCCTTGAAATAACCGGCCTGCAAGTCCCAGGCGGTTTTTCCATTAACAGTGATGCTGTTGCTCAGGAACGCATTCCAGAATGGACCTGCGGTGTCTATGTAGTCGTTGTTTCTGACCGGGAAGTTCTTTACCACGAACGATGGGAATCCTCTTCCATCAGACTTGCCATCGACATCGAGATTCCAGTAGCTGGTAGTGTAATAGTGGTGGTTGTCATAGAACACGCATATGTCATAGTTCTGGGCAGTCTTTGCTATCAGTTCAACCTCATTCAGGAAGTCGGTTGGGTTGTAAACATACGACTCCCAGATCATCGGCACTCGAATGGCGTTGAATCCGTTGGACTTTATGTATTTCATGCTTTCAGCGACGTAACCGGCCTCGGTAGTTCCTCCTCCGTGCTCGTCCTTGCCGAGCGTCTTGTCCATGAACACAACTCCTCTAAAGTTCTTCACAGGAATATCCGAGCAGTCGGAGCCTGACGGTGGAGGCGGAGCTGGATCGCTCACGGTTACCGTTACAGTGGCTGTATCCGATAGAGCGCCATCTGATATTGTGTATTGATACGAATCGGTGCCAACGAATCCTGCGTCGGGGGTGTAGGTAATTGTGCCACCGCTATTCTTGTTTGCAGAACCGTTCGGTGGATTTGTCACGGAGACTATGGTAATTGCGTCGCCGTCCGGGTCGCTGTCGTTGGCTAAAACGTCGGATGTTACGGACGTATCTTTGTTTGTCAGTATCGAGTCATTAACGGCATTCGGAGGATTGTTTACAGTGGTCGACACATCTCTTACCTCGACACTCACAGTTGCGGTGTCGCTGGCGCCCTTGCCGTCTGAGATCGTGTATTGGAACGTGTCAGTGCCGACATAGTCCAAATCAGGCGTGTAGGTCACCGTGCCGTCACCATTGTTTGCTGCAGAACCACCCGGCGGGTTTGTAACGGATGTTACGGAAAGAGCATCGCCGTCCGGGTCGTTGTCGTTAGCCAGTACGTTTATTGTCGTTGCTGTATTTTCATCAGTGGAATCTGAATCGTTGTTTGCGACCGGCGCGCTATTTGAAGGCGAAACACTATCAAAGTCATTAAAGTAGATTTTGGTATAATCGCTTCTGTCGAGAATCTTTACGTAATCCATGTCCCCAACAAAGAACCTTTCCAGATCGTTCGCATTCGCGCCGATCCTCAGGGGCCCGGCGAGGCTGGCATCAGCAGTCTTGCTGACCAACACACTTGCTGCGGTGCTGCCATCGATCTTTAGTTTTAGCTCGCTCCCGTCGTATACTAATTTCGCAACATGCCAAGCACCGACTGTGACTGGCAATTCGGTGTAGACATAGTAGTACGTTCCATCGGTCGCCTTGAAACCTCCGCCAACCCTTCCAAATTTAGTCACATACATGGCATAGTTATGGTCAAGGCTGTCGCTGCTGCCAGGGGCACCCTTCGAGACTAGGTATCCCCTTTCCGAAGGCAAGTCAGTGATTCTGAACCTGACTTCCGCAGTGAATTGTGGCAGCTGCAAGTCAGGAGAGGTCACATCCACGAAGTCATCGCCATCAAAGCTCTTGAACGACTCTAACGCGTATACGGTCCGGATAGTAAACGATGCAGGAATAAGGGATGCTGTAAGAATTACTGCCAGCGTCAACCCAAGTACCTTATGCATCGGAATTGCGGTGAGGCAATTACTCCGGTCTGGTCTCAGAGAACTCATAATGAATTGAGAAGCCTGAAAAATTAGTTAAGGACTTGTTTGTTGGTGCAATTACAGAATTTGTTCACCTCTGGAGCCACCCTCTATTCGGCGTGGAGAGTGCTCACAATTGACTGTCGCGCGCTTTGAAGGCTTCTCGATCGGGACAAAATTGAGTTTTCTCCCAAGATCTCGGCATGGCTTATGCCTCCGATTTTGAAGGATCACATCATGGCGAGATATGGGCCGAAGGTGAGTTAAC
>CAZNOV010000224.1:0-2026 GCA_964574725.1 uncultured Nitrososphaera sp.
ATTTCAACGACATCTTCGAGCCCGGATACGAGCCGCGCTGGCAGAGCATTAGGCGTAGTTGTGGTCCCGGAATTTCAAGAAATCATCGGCATAGTGGCCTTGATATCGATGCTTGCAAGTTTGATTGCAGCAAATTACCTATATCGCAGGTCCCTTCAATCGAATGAGAGAATCAGAGACCTAGGATTTGTCCAAGGCTCGAATGGAACGACGATCAAAAAGTAGAGGTATTCGGATCGTAGCTTTAAGTTTTGTGCTCAGTAGGATATGTTGCACAGTTTTACTTGTTCTAGCTGTCGTTCTGACCGCTTTCTTGTCTTCTGTTGTTTATGGTCAGCAGGACAGCGGAATGAGAGGTTCTCTTCCAGAAGCCAAGCTGGATATCTTGCTAGAGCCGGAATGGGAGCAGGATCGCAAGGCAAAGTTTACAGTTAGTTTTCTGCAACGCGGCACAGACATTGTGCAACCTCACATTGACTATGACTTTGTAGTAGAAAAAGCAAGCAGTTTAGGCGCTCAAACCGAAAACAGCGCGCCAACCTGTCAGGCTGTTCTTCATACAGCCGAAGGGGTCGTAACCATTCCATGCCAGTTTCAAGAGAACGGGGATTATTTAGTGGAAGTATCTGTCTATGGCGTCCTCTTTACGCCGGTGGATCCGGAAAGTGTCACCTTTCCAATCAAAGTGACACCGGAATTTCCAGCGGGAAGTCTGGCCAGTTTGATTGCAGTCACGGCTGCGTCAGTAACGCTAAAAAGAACTCTGAAGAAACTTCGCGGGACTCGAAGCTATTAGGACAATCTCAAAAGCACTCTTACAGACCCTTAATTCTCCGGCCGCTCAGATTTTTTATTTGATAATCTATGATCGACTGCGAAAAGCTTGGCATAAACAAGTCTACACTCTGGTATCCAAACCCTCTCTCCTCAGGTCAGTTATGCTTACCGTATTAACCCAGTTTTGCTACTGAGGTGCCGTACCCATAAGGGTGCGAATCCCGACGGACTCGCTCCTTTTGCGGTCTGCAGTCACTGAGTTTTACGGATACCGGATTCGGTTTCCAATGAAGTGGCGGGTAAAGCCCTTCGCTCGCGTAGCTCAGTTGGACCTAGAGTCGCTAGCATCTTCCTCATTATTTTCTTCGGTCGGTCTCGGTGCACCGAAATTGCCTTGCAACGGATCTTCTACACTAAACTGCTTTGTGGCTTTCTTCAAATCGGGGTCAAGGAGACCCTCAAGCCTTCTATTGTGACGCTTTAACGACTCGATCTCCTTCATTATGTGTTCCTCACCGACTAACTTCTTTTGCAGCTCCTTGACCTGAACCTTTGCCCTTTCTTCATCATTGATAACGAGCTCTCGCATAAGGTCAACGTAGCCGGGTTTTCTAATCTTACCATCCGCGCTTGCAACGCCCACAAGCACGGTGTCATCCTTAGGCCTGTAATAGTTTTCGCGCAAACCCTTCAACTTGTGACCCTCGATCATATCTAGCCAGTTGTCGTCAAAGCCAGCATCAAGCAACACCGTTTCAAAGAACTTCCTTATGCCGTGCAGCAGCTTCTGTGGATGCCGAACCCTCCCGGCGTGCGCTAGACTCTTGACCTTTACAGGTGTCCTGAGCCCTGCATCGACAACGACCTGCTTTAATGCGGCATCAATTGTAACCGTCGTGATCCTTACAGGTGTCTCCACGCCATTTCCATTTTCGACATCCCATTCCAGTCTGAATGCTGGGCTATCGGGGGTTACTTTTTCGCCATGGGTCCTCCTGAAATCCCAATAGATTTCCATCTTGGCCCTGGCCTCCGGGCTGCAATAGGTATGATATTCCTCAGACTCACCACGATAGGCAATTATCTCGAAAATCTTCCATTCATCGCGCGGAATAAAATCCCCAAAATTAAGCGGCGGCACAGCCCCCTTTCGCATCCCGGTTGAAGCCATTAGCGGGATTAAAGCTTGCTCTCGAATCTTTGCAGTGGTGAGCATTTTCTGGAGCTGCTCCCGGCTCCAGCCCTGATC
>CAZNOV010000225.1:0-1990 GCA_964574725.1 uncultured Nitrososphaera sp.
GTACTATTCTTGCGAAACGTGCGACTTTTGCCTCTTCACCCTGAAAAAGACTAGAATGTAAAGGAAATTAAGCACATCCAACACGTTCATTTCGGATTGATGGGGAATCTTGCCGCGCTTGCCAGATTTCATCGTGATAAATCAGTTCGCCTGGCCGTCGCCGCTGTTCATCGTGCGCTGGTTAGTGTCGACCCAGCGGTGCTTGTGACGCAGTCGGTCACGATCGATGATGGTATCTCTGTTCACGACATTTATGGTACAGTTTCACGATTCCGAGACTTCGACAAGATCTATGTTGCTGGGGCGGGAAAGGCCGCCGCTACGATGGCCGATGCTCTTTGCGCACTATTTGGAAAAAGGATAGCCGAAGGCGCGATATCCGTCCCTTATGGCGAGAGAACTAAGATCAAGAAAAAGATCAGATCCGTTATCGCGGTTACAGAAGCGGCGCATCCCGTTCCCGACAGCTCGGGTCTCGAGGGGGCGAAGAAGGTACTCCGCTTGTTGCGGAAGGTAAGGCGCAATGATCTGCTGTTTTTCTTGGTTTCGGGGGGTGGATCGGCACTTTTGCCCGATCCCGCGCCAGGATTGAGGCTATCAGACAAACGACGGATAACGGATAAGCTTCTTCGTTCTGGGGCCACGATTCAAGAAATGAACGTGGTTCGCAAGCATCTATCTTCTATTAAAGGTGGTCAAATACTCAGGCAAATGGGAGATTCTTGCCATGTCGTCTCGCTCATCCTGTCAGACGTAATAGATGACGATTTGTCGGCAATCGCTTCAGGACCGACCTGTCCAGATCAGTCTACGTTTGGTGATGCTATCAGAATAGTCAGAAAGTACAGGGCTGCCCCAGAGTCGGATCCGGCCGCCAAATACCTTGCCGAAGGCACGAAAGGTAGGGGACAAGAGACTCCAAAGCCTGGCGACCCGCTTTTCTCGAAGGTTCACAACGTGCTGATAGGCAATAATACTCTGGCATGCAATGCCGCAGTGAATTACCTTAGAAGCCAAGGTTTGCAGACAGTGTATCTCGGGTCGCGGTTTGATGGCGAAGCCAAAGATTTTGGCACTTTCCTCGGACAACTTGCTTCCGATCTTTACAGAAAGTCTCCTGTCCCCTTTGCGGTAGTGTTGGGCGGCGAAACCACTGTTAGTCTCGGAAGGAATCGCACAGGGACAGGCGGAAGGAACCAAGAAGCGGCCCTTGCGTGCGCGATTCAAATGAAGGAGCTGCCTGTAGCAATTGCAACAATGGGTACGGACGGCATTGACGGAAACTCTAGAGTGGCGGGTGCTATCGTCAGCAGCAAGACATTTCTCATGGTCAGAAAGACCAAGCTGGACCTGTCCAAATTCTTGCTGCTTCACGACAGCTATAATGCCTTTAGAATGCTAAAGTCGTCGATTGTTACTGGAAGAACGGGCACTAATGTGAATGACATATCGCTGATTTGTGCGGCGGCGCGCTAGTATCTGACAATAATGTCGCCAGCGATGATTGTTTGGTCTTGCCCACGATCTGTTCTTATTGTAAGCGATCCATCCTTGCCAAGTCCAATCGCCGTGCCTCTGTTGATTATCTTTCCTTCTTGCATGACCCCGACATGACGCCCGAACATGTCCGTATTCTTTTTCCATTCTTCTAGGATCGTCTGGGCACCTTGGCTTTCCAGTTGCAAGAAGTACTTTTCAAGATTTTCTAACACACAGCGCGTCAGCTCCAACCTGTCAACATCATGACCGAGTTCACTTCTGAGGGACGTAACCTTAAGCTCGACCCTGTCATGCGGGAGTCTGGCAGATATTTCCCGGGAATCAATGTTTGCATTTATTCCGATTCCTATTACAGCATAGTTGACTTTCTCCGCCTCAGCGTTAATGTCTACCAGCATGCCGGCCACCTTCCTGCCTGAAAGCATTACGTCGTTTGGCCATTTGAGCTTCGGTTCGAGCGATGTACACTCCCTTACCGCGTGACTAACTG
>CAZNOV010000226.1:0-696 GCA_964574725.1 uncultured Nitrososphaera sp.
GTGTATAACTATTGAAGAAGATTGAGGGTCAAGGAAAGGCAATGGATGATCGCGAGCTAGAAATTCTTCTGAACGACCTGGAGTCAGACCGGATAGAGCGCAAAGCTTCGATCGCTGACCGAGATAAGATTCGCCAGGCTATCTGTGCCTTTGCCAACGATCTGCCTGACCATCGACAGCCAGGGGTTCTCTTTATTGGCATGAATGATGATGGCAGCTGCGCAAGCCTTGCCATCACTGATGAACTTCTGCGTACACTTGCCGACATGCGGTCGGACGGGAATATCTTGCCTTTCCCAACGATGACTGTCCAGAAAAGAACTTTAGGTGGATGTGAGCTGGCTATCATTACTGTGGAACCATCAGATGCTCCACCAGTGCGCTATAAGGGGCGCGTATGGGTGCGTGTTGGGCCACGAAGAGCGATTGCTACAGTGGAAGAAGAGCGCCGCCTGAGCGAGAAGCGACGGGCAAAGGATCTACCCTTCGATATTAGGCCAGTTCCATCAGCTACCCTAGAAGATCTTGACTTCGATCTATTTCGTCGAGTATATCTGCCTTCAACATTACCTGTTGAAATCCTCGAACAGAATCAACGATCTATTGAGCAACAACTCGCATCCATGCGTTTTGCAACGATTGAACCTCAGCCTACACCTACTATCCTTGGGATCCTGGTAGCCGGAAAGGATCCAA
>CAZNOV010000226.1:706-1982 GCA_964574725.1 uncultured Nitrososphaera sp.
CATTCCTGGGGCCTATGTCCAATTTCTTCGCATTGATGGCGGGGACTTAACCGATCCGATTAAGGATCAGAAGGAAATTGATGGTCCCCTTGTTGATTTGCTTTGGATGTTAGATGAAACATTCCAGGCGCATATATCGGTTGCGTCGAACATCACAGCACAACCTGTGGAAATTCGCCATCCCGATTATCCGATTGTAGCGCTGCAGCAACTGGCACGAAATGCTGTTCTCCATCGCACCTACGAAGGAACGAATGCGCCTGTTCGGATTACATGGTTCAATAATCGTATTGAAATCCAAAACTCTGGTGGCCCCTTCGGGCAGGTCAATCGACAAAACTTCGGTCAGCCTGGGATAACAGACTATCGAAATCCTCATTTGGCAGAAGCGATGAAGAATCTGGGGTATGTTCAACGTTTTGGAGTCGGCATCCCTCTCGCCCGTAAGGAGCTTGAGAAAAATGGTAATCCACTACTGGAGTTTGTTGTGGAAGATTCGCATATACTGGGCATCATTAGGAGGCGGTCATGAGTACACCTGTCATCGCGTTTTTTAATAACAAGGGCGGGGTCGGTAAGACCTCACTCGTGTATCACCTGGCATGGATGTATGCTGACATGGGTATACATGTCGTGGCTGCTGACATAGATCCACAAGCTAACCTGACTGCCGCTTTTCTCGATGAGGACCGTCTAGAAGAACTCTGGCCTGATGGAGATCATCCGAACACTATTTTTGGGTGCGTGCACCCTATGCTGAGAGGGCTCGGCGATATAGCTGACCCGCATCTGGAATACGTCGAAGACCAGTTAACTCTTTTGGTCGGAGACCTATCCCTTTCACGATTTGAAGATCAACTCTCGGAAGTGTGGCCTAAGTGCATGGATAGGGATGAGCGAGCCTTTCGCGTCATATCTGCCTTCTGGAGGATTATGCAGAACGCGGCTGCGGCCCACAAAGCCGATGTTATCTTGATGGATTTGGGCCCCAACTTGGGGGCAATTAACCGTGCAGCACTTATTGCAGCTGATTACGTGGCTATTCCGCTTTCGCCGGATCTGTTCTCCTTGCAAGGGTTACGCAACCTCGGCCCGACATTACGGCGTTGGCGTGAAGAGTGGAAAGAGCGACTGGTGAGAAACCCTGCGGCTGATCTAGAACTTCCTAAAGGCCGCATGCAGCCTGTCGGGTACATTGTCTTGCAGCATTCAGCACGGCTAGATCGCCCTGTAAAAGCCTACGAACGCTGGATAGCCCGTATTCCAGAGGTTTATC
>CAZNOV010000227.1:0-1979 GCA_964574725.1 uncultured Nitrososphaera sp.
CTCAGTACTTCAAGCGGAGCCTTGAAGAGTCAGGCGCGCTAAGGCGCTCGGTCCTTTTCCTCAACCTTGCTGATGACCCGGCGATCGAGAGGATCATCACCCCCAGAGTGGCGCTTACCGTCGCAGAATACCTTGCGTTTGACCTTGGGATGCACGTGCTTGCGATCCTTACCGACATGACCAACTACGCGGAGGCGCTGCGCGAAATCAGCGCGGCAAGGGAAGAAGTGCCAGGAAGAAAGGGATACCCCGGCTACCTTTACACCGACCTTGCAAACAACTACGAGCGCGCAGGCAGGATAAAGGGCAAGAACGGTAGCGTCACGCAGGTGCCGATCCTGTCAATGCCGGCCGACGACATAACACACCCTATTCCCGACCTGACGGGCTACATCACGGAAGGCCAGATAGTTCTCGGCCGCGACCTGTTCAGAAAAGGCGTTTACCCTCCTGTGAACGTGCTCATGTCGCTTTCAAGGCTGATGAAGGACGGAGTGGGCGAAGGAAAGACAAGATCCGATCACATGGAAGTAGGCAACCAGATGTACGACTGCTATTCTAGGGCACAGGAGGTGAGGGCGCTTGCGGAGATCGTTGGCAGGGCGGGGCTCACCGGTGTGGACCTAAAGTACCTTGACGCAGGCGACCTGTTTGAGCAGCAATTCCTAAAGCAGGCCCCCGACGAAAACAGAGGGCTGGAGGAAACGCTCGGCAGGGCCTGGGAAGTGCTGTCCAGCCTGCCCGAGGGAGAGCTGACAAAGATCAAGGAAAAGCACGTCAAGCAGTACTACAAGGCAAAGTAGACATGTCGTTTGGAAGAAGGGCCACCGCAACAAAGATCGAGCTAATCAAGATAAGGCGCTCGATGCAGGTCGCAAAGATGGTTCACAAGATTCTTGACGACAAGCGCGAGGTCCTTCTGAAAAAGATAGACGAAATGATAGAGGAGGCGAACAAGGCAAGGGAGGACATCTGGACTCCTCTGGGCGAAATTTACACCGCGGTGTTCAACGCGTACATGACTCTTGGCACGATGACGCTAGAGTCGATATCCGACTCGACGCCGGCGATAATGGAAACCGACGTCAACGTAAGGAGGATCGTCGACGTCAAGATCCCTACGCTGCAGATAAGAACAAGCGGAGGCAGCCACCTCTCGTACGGATTCACCGAGACCAACGCGACTGTCGACAAGGCGGCAAAGCTGATCAAGAACATGCTGCCCGGAGTATGCAAGGCGGCAGAATACGAGAACGCGATATTCAGCCTTGCCAAGGAGCTCGAGAAAACTCAAAAGCTGATCAACGCACTCGAGTACGTAATCATACCGCAGTATGAGGGTTCGATATCGTTCATCAAGGCAACGCTGGAAGAGCGGGAAAGGGAAGAGTTTGTCCGGCTCAAGAAGGTTAAAGTAGTGCTTGACAAGAGAAAACTAGCTGAGCAGGAGCGGGCACAGGCGATATCTAGATGACAACAGGAAATATCTCCGGCCATTTCGAAAAGGCAAGGTCGGAATTGAAGAACGAACACGACTCTATGGTCCAGAGAATAAAGGAAGAAATTTCTTCGAGCAAGCAAAGAGTTCTGTCCAAAGTCTAATCATCTGCATCCCCGTGTAGTTATCATTAAATATGGCAGTCGGTTGTGCATGCCTGTATGAACAGGCTGAACGGGCGCGTCGCAATTTCTTCTTTGGCTGTTCTCGCTACCGCAGTTGCTTTTACTGGTTTGCTGGGATTTGAACAGGCGTTTGCTCAGGAAGAGGCAGCATCAGCAGGCGGGTCAAAGCTGCTTGGCGCGGGCCTGGCATTCGGGTTGGCAGCCGCTGGCGCAGGAATTGGTCTCGGGTTCGTGGGCGCAGCGGGTCTCGCAGCAATTAGCGACAATCCAAAGATGCAGTCCAGAGTGTTCATCTTCGTAGGTATGGTCGAGTCGATCGCTATCTACGGCATTGTAATGATGTTCATCATCCTAGG
>CAZNOV010000228.1:0-1967 GCA_964574725.1 uncultured Nitrososphaera sp.
GACTACAACATTGAGGCCGTCGAGCTTCACGGTACCAGCGTGTCCCTCAGCGATGTGAAAGCCAAACCACGAGTAGCAGGCCCCCTGGCTCGGCCGCGCCTTTCCCAGCGAAAGAACGCACGGGCAGAAAACGTCGCAGTTGCAACTGATCAGGAACTCGCCGCGGATATGCCATTTGGTTGCCATAGCGCGATCTCTCCTTAAATGATAGGAATTTCGATTTCAACGAATATACAGAAACAGTACCTTATAAGCTAATATAGTGTCAAGAACTGAAAGAACCGAACTGTATTTTTGGTCTCTAAGGTGTAATACAATTTCAAGAAAGCTATCTAAACAATGAATGCTGCTTGCTTAGCGGCATAAGGAGGACTTTCTCCTGACATGGTGTCTTTATTATATGTTATGTCGTGCGAAGTGCCGCTGTTGCATCTTCAAATCGTAGCATTCATGGGCTAGTTCAACGAGTTCGGAAAAGCCCCAGGTTCCTTTGTCCGTCAGGCGATGGGCTAGATCCAAAGGTATTGCTTCAAGCCCTAGATAGGCTCCACTGATAACTCCAGCCATAGCAGCGGTTGTATCCACATCCCCACCACGGCAATCGCAGTACAGATAGTTTCCCAATGGTCCTCAGGCGTCCTCAAGAATGAATACAAACTCCACAAGACGCTGCTCGTAACAAAAGGCGATATCCCTTCCCATTCATCCGAATAGCCAGGAGTCAGACCGAATTTGGAAATAAAAGTCACCGCTTCATCAGGAGGCAAGGACACCCATTCAATCAGTTGTTGAATACCAGAGGCGACTGACTGTTCAATCGTCTGTGCCCACTCGCTGAGTTGGAAAAGGAATTGATGTGTCTCGATTGATGCACTCTGAAGAGCCAACGCTACAGCACCAGCGATGGCAACTGCACCGGCTGAGCATCGTCTGTCCTGATGAGTACTGCGGCCCTGATCGTGTGCTGCTTGAATAAGCTTATGTGGGTCATCAAAAAACAGGAGTCCTATAGAACCTGCCCGCATAGCACTACCGTTACCAGCAGATGGGGAAGGGGTTCCCGCTTCTTCCCAGAACACTCCCTGTGCCAGACGCCATGCCGCTTCTGAAGTTGCACGTCCTCGACCGACAATTCGTCCCTCTGCAAAGATAGCGGCAATGCGACTGGCATAATCACGCGGATCAAACTGTTTGCACGCGATATAGCTCTGTAGGAGTTCGCGGGCCAGTTGTGAGTCATCTGTATATTGACCGAATGAAAACGGGCCGCGACCACGTTCTCCTGCACGTCCTGTCCTAAGTGTCTCTTTGACGTACTGCTGGCAAATCGCAGGAGGATAGCCTTCCACTGGAAAGCCTAGCGCATCGCCCAAGCACTGACCAATCAAACATCCGCTAAATTGTTCTTTACGCGGTATAATCTTCTCGTTTCTCATCTAAAGAGATAAAGGCAAACTACAAAAGCCCCTCAGCCTTTATATCTTCTTCCGAAAGCACTCTTTTAAGAACCTTCCCTCCCGGATTCTTGGGGAGTTCTTCGAGAAACCTTACCTTTTATGGCAAAATGGCGAAGACTCGTGCCGGGAAGCCAGAGCCGTCTTTGGGCTTAGGGAATGCCACCACCAGAGCCCCTGCCTCTGGCACCTTGTCCAGATTGGTCAGAAGCTCGATCTGGTAATGGTTTTGTTTCAGAATATAGGTCTCCAGCGAGTAGTCATCCTTGCTAGTGGCGATGCCCGGGTCGGTGTCAGTTGGCTCATGGCCTGAAGCAGTGATCTTTCTAATAGGTCACCACTCCTTGATGACCACAGCTTGGGGATACACGAAGCTACCCTTCATATAGGAAGCCCATTTCACCTTGGTAGGCTTAAGACGATAAGCCGGATGGTCTTTGGGCATTTTAAAGATAACCGTAGCGTTTTCTGTCTTGACCGTCCTAACTACAAAGGGAATAGGGAACTTGATAA
>CAZNOV010000229.1:0-1955 GCA_964574725.1 uncultured Nitrososphaera sp.
AAACCACCGACCCAATGTGATGGTCGCACCGGTTCTTTGTTCACGGAAGGAACGATAGTTCGTAACCATTCGATAGATATCCACTTGCAGCGAGTTCAAGGAATCGTACAGGTAGGGATTACGGAACGTGATCACTCCAAATTGCCGCCGCTGACCGATCTGTCCGGAGATACGGCCGAAATAGCCATATCCCAAAATATTCCCTTCCGAGACGTTGGCGATGGCCAGCAGCCCATCCAACGTGCTGAAACCACCGCCGAGGCTGAATTGGCCAGTCGGCTTTTCTTTCACCCGGACATTCAAATCGACTTTGTTGGATTCGACTTGCTCCGGCAGGATTTCGACGGTCTCGAAGAACTGCAGATTGTTCAACCGTTGAAAACTGCGTTTTAGAGAGGGCGTGTCAATCACATCTTGTTCGTCCACCCGAATTTCGCGACGGATGACGTTATCTCGCGTCTTGGAGTTTCCGTAGATATTGATCTGGCGGATGCGCATCATCTCCCCTTCTTTAATATTGAAGATGATGTTGGCCGTCCGTTCTTCATTATTCGGAATGAGATTGGGCACGACCTCTGCGAACGAATAGCCCTTGCCTCCGTAGATGTCCGTCAGGCGTGTGACTTCATCACGAATTTTCGCGCGCTGAAAGACCTCCCCCTGCTTAATCTTCAACCCTTCTCGAAGCTCGGTTTCTTCAAACACCGTGTACCCTCGAAACCCAACCTCCGCCACGGTAAAGGGCTCTCCTTCAGACACATTGAAGGTCACAACGAACCATTTCTTGTCCTCGGTGAGCTCGACCGAGGGAAGGCCTACCTGGACGTTCAAGTAGCCCTGATTAAGAAGAACGTCCTTTATTCGCTCCACATCATTCGTCAACTCTTCACGTTTCAAGACGCCTGCATCAGAAAAGGCAGAGGGCAGCTTGAACTGCGTGAAGAGCCCATACCAAGGTATCCACTCGCGTGTCGCAATGACCTTGAACATGTCGTCTTTGGATGCCGCGCGCAACCCCTCGAATACCACAGTCTTCACCCGCGCTTTGTCGCCTTCTTTTATATAGAAGGTCAGACGTTTGCGATCTTCATCCAACGTCTGGACTACAGGAATCACTTGGCAGGTATAGTACCCTTGCTCCAGGTATGCGAGACGGATTTTCTCAGCGCTTTCCTTTGCCTGTTGTGGGTCCAGGAACGCCTGGCTCTTGATGGTGGTTTTTTCCTTGAGTTTGTCATCCTTCAGATTTTCGTTCCCGTCATACACGATCTCTGTGATGAAGGGTTTCTCCCGAACGACAAACACCACGTCAGTTCCACCTGGCACTGACTCTGTTTCAACCTGCACATCCTCGAAGAAGCCGGTGTCGTACAGAATCTTCACCTGCCCGCGCACATTCTCGGGTGTATAGGGGTCCTCCGCCTTGAGCGTGAGACGCCCAGCGATGGCCGGGAGTTCAATTCGCTTATTTCCACGGATTTCGATCGACTTAACCTTTGACCCAGTCGTCTGGGCACCTAGTTCGCAAACACCCAGCAACAGATAGGTGGCCACACTCAGGAGGAGAACCCAGCGGGCTCTCTGGAGAAACGTCTCGGTCACGGATGGGAGTTCCCATGCCAGGACAACAATACGGACGGCATCCCCACGCAGCTCTCCATCTATCCAGATGGTATGAGCGGATCTCATACCCCCCGGCCTGTCCTAGTCCGCAGACCAGTTGAAAGGCGGCTGCCACGATTCAGGTCTCACTCCCTACGCTGCTCAGCGTAGTCCCATCAGCCACCAGCCCGCGCCTGCTAAACTCTTGGATTATATTGAGACCTCTCGACATTGTAAAGAACTAAGGACTCGGAACACACGTTCGCGATGCGGAAGCAAGCAGTTCGTCAGTTTCTTGACTTCACCCCACCCATCACATAGTATCCGTTTTATGTCACGACTCACAGTCAGAA
>CAZNOV010000230.1:0-1951 GCA_964574725.1 uncultured Nitrososphaera sp.
GAACACCTCCTTATCAAACGGTCATCTATTGGCCCGGCTCTAATTCCGTAGTTTTAAGATCGAGCAGCGATCTTGAGAACTATCACGAATTTACTTCATTTCTTTCTTTCATTGTAAAAAATGGCCGGGCAGTCCTGTACCCTGTCTATAAGGGGACGTTCGAGCGTGGAAATGCAAACCTCACTGCGATGCACGCTAGCGATGAGTGGAATTCTCACCAGTATACCGAGTTGTTCATTGAAGAGGTAAAAGACCTCAAAAGATCCATTGATTATTTGGAGACACGTCCGAACATCGATAGTAAGAAGCTTGCCTATTACGGACTGAGCTGGGGCGGATTGTTGGGCTCCATCATCCCCGCCGTGGAAGATCGTTTTAAGGCGAGCATTCTAATAGCGGGAGGCCTCGGCGTCACTGTAACCGCACGTCCTGAGGCAAATCCAATCAACTATATAACTCACGTGAAAACCCCGACTCTGATGTTGAATGGTAAATATGACACGCTTGATCCTCTGGAGACGGACATCCAGCCAATGTTTAACCTGCTTGAAACACCGGCTGAACACAAGCAACTGAAACTGTACGAAACCGACCATATCCCTCCGGTAAACGACGTAGTCAAGGAAACATTGGCTTGGCTTGATCGCTACTTAGGCCCGGTCAGGTAAGCTTGGGCATTCCGCCGACGGGCGAACACCTTTTGCCGGCCTTGTAAATCGGTATTGTTCCACTCCGCTCGGGAGTGAAAGAAAGATATCAGCTGCCCTACGATGTTGGAACAATACCTCAAGATCCAGTCTGGGAAACGAAACCCCTGTCAGCCTGGAACACGCAGTGTCAAAGCGTCGCCGTCTCTGGTCTTCGGGCAGCCAATAATAGAGGTGGGCCTTCCTCGAACAAAAGAGAATCGCACTCTAAAACGCAAAAGACATAAATGGACATTGATACTATGAGGGCACCATCAAAGGTGTTGTGGCTCGCGTCAAAATATTTCGGACCACGTAACTGGAGGCGGCACTACAGAAAAGTTTATCGCGAGCCGGGCACCGGATTGCTGTAGTTGCTGACACCTGCGGGGTTAATGGATCGTAACGAGTAGTAATATGTCTTGCCCGCTTCCGGCGGTTTGTCCGTAAAAATCGATTTTCGCGTGGTTCCAACAAGTGTGCCCGCAACTTTTGGATTTTCCGATCGCCAGATCTCATAGCTGACTGCGCCCCAGGGAGGAGTCCAGGAGACTACAACCTTGTCCCGGAATTTTCCTTTCGAGGCCCAGATTTCAATCGGAAATTGTTCGCTTCAACCAGGCCGCCATGACCATCATTGAGAAAAGCTTGTACAGCCGCAGCGCGCGACTGCTCGATCACGTGGTAGCTGTACAAAGCAAGAATATCCAGCAGACCATCGCCATTCAGATCCAGCGTTCGAGTAATCGGATGTAAATCAAAGTATTTTTGCTCCTTTACATGGAGGAGGTCTTCAGTGGAACCGTACTTAGGCAACGTCGTGTTTTCTCCATAAAGAGTAACCACGTTCAGTGAAAAAAGAAAAAAAACACATTGCAACGCTCTCCGGCGCATCTTATTACCTCCTCGAACGAAGTGTTTCGTCGAGAGATTATACTAGAATCGTGCCACAAAACTCATCTGGGTGGCCAGTATGGATGAGCTCGAGGAGCTTCCTGTCATTGTGACCCAATTTTAGCAAATTAGGCTTGTAAAGTATCGCAATTTGTGTCATATTCACTAGTATGGTTGGACGAACGATCCAGGCCCGAATTGAAAAGAGCCTATTTCAAGGCAAGGCCATTATAGTTTACGGTGCGCGCCGGGTTGGAAAAACGACCCTGATTCAGGAAATTCAAAGGAAATTTCCATCCGAGCAAGGTCTCTATTTGAATTGCGATGAACCGGACATCAGACAACAGCTGCAAGACGTTTCATCGACACAG
>CAZNOV010000231.1:0-1941 GCA_964574725.1 uncultured Nitrososphaera sp.
CGAGCAATCGGTAGTATGAACGCGTGCTTGAGGCAATGAACAGAGTCAATATCACTTCTCCCTTCAGCGCTGGAATGTTGGCAACGCTTAGTCCGTGCGGATGGGCCATGTTGCCAACATTCGTTAACTTAGCATGTGCATTCACTACATGTAACTATGATCTTAGATAAGGAGACTGGTTTCTAAATGGATGGACTCAATCTTGCCTTTGCTTTTACTGCGGGGATGTTGGCTACTGTCAATCCGTGCGGCTGGGCGATGCTTCCGGCCTTTGTTTCATATTACCTGGGCTCGCGGCAGGAAGGATACGAAGAAAAACCTTTTGTTGCCCGCCTGTGGGACGGATTGTTGCTGGGACTGCTTGTCACAGCCGGCTTCCTTGTGATTTTCGGCGGAGCCGGGATTGCCATCTCATCGGGGCTGCGAGTTATCGTGCGGTGGATGCCGTTCGTTGCCCTGCTGGTGGGAATTGCTCTCACGTTGCTTGGCATATGGTTGTTGGCTGGAAAATCCCTCCCGTTTTCGCTTCCCGCCCTCAATGTTGACCTCCAATCGCGTAACCCAAGGACCGCTTTTCTGTTCGGAATAGCTTACGCCTTCGCCTCCCTCAGTTGCACTTTGCCGATCTTCCTCGTGATTGTCGGAACCAGTCTGACAGCCACCGGTGTAACTGGTAGTGCAGCCATGTTCTTCAGTTACTCAGCCGGGATGGCGGTAGTGCTGATGGCTGTGTCATTGAGCGCCGCGCTGGTCAAGGGCGCGGTGACTGAATCGCTACGCGGCTTATTGCCCTATGTGCATCGCATCGGCGCGGTTATGTTAATTCTCGCTGGACTGTACTTAATCTGGTATCAAGGCCGTTCTTTGCTCTTCTTTTTTAACTTTGGCCTCTAACGCTTGCACCTGGATGTACTTATGTATTTAGAGAAAGTAAATTCAATGAAAGGGAAAACAACCTTGAAGAAGTGGATCATCTTCCGTCTGCTTGTAACCTGGCTCTTGGTCAGCGGCTGTTCAACGAGTGCCCAAACAAGCACTGTCTCCTTTCGATTGGACCCCGCGCCCACCTCCTGCTGAGGACCCGAGTTTACGGGAGCCGTGCTTGCTCTCCAGAAGACAGATGGATACATTCAATGGTCGCTAGAGCCTCCCCGCGTCGATGAACAAGGCACTAAGCATTTCGAAGTCATGAATGTAACCTTTGACCCAACAAAGATCTCATCGGAGGAAATCAGGCAGATTATAGTTCAGGCGAGCGGGCTCACCGTAATAGAGATCGAGCCAAAGGAGGAAGGGAGGTGAAACTAGTCAAGCAAGAAAGATTCATTCCTGTAAACCGTATAACTTGAGAATATCATACCAACAAACAAGTAATGAAAGGAGAGTGTTCTATGTACGCGCGAGCCTTGAAGTGGCCCATTATCTCGTGGGTCGTGATTGACCTGATCTTCCTGGTTGCGTTCTTCATTTACCCAAGCCAGATCGGAACCATCGGAGCGCCAGGAAACCTGACGGTCCTGCTCCTGGCTGTGGGGGCATGGGCTGGCTACAAGATTGTCGAATTCGGCGGAAACTACCTCCATGCCGCGATCGCGGGGATTATCGTCGGCGCTGTGTGTGCGATATTGGATATCGTAGGGTTCGGCGTTCTGGCCGTCGGTCTTACAGGTGGAATGACGCCAGATTTGCTGGCTGGCGCCCTCTACTTCTTGGGCATGAATCTGTTTGGAGCCTTGATCGGTGGTGGCTTCGCACTGACCAAATGAGATTGGTGCGCTGATCAGGGGGAAGCATTCGAAGTAAATGCGCAAAGGCTGAAATCTCCGCGCCATCTGTGTGGATATTCAGATGGTGTAGAGTTGTCGCTATTCCTCAAGACAATATGTATTAGATGTGTGGTGCAATAATTAAGTTGAGACACTATAAGACGAGTTAGGCATC
>CAZNOV010000232.1:0-1939 GCA_964574725.1 uncultured Nitrososphaera sp.
CCCAAGGCCGAACACCACTCGGCAATAAATGATAGGAAGCCCTGACAGGGGGCAAAGCGGTTACTCTCGCCAAGTTCACTGACTAATGATTCCAGCCGCTGTAGTCTATTTTGCGCGCTGTCGTGATTCTTCAGCGCCTTGGCGCAGGCTGCCAAAACGCGATCGAGCAACTCGTCGGTCAGTTGTCGCCCATGTGTGCGAAGCGCATCATAAGCAGCATTATGATGGCTCGCATCCCGGGATTCGAACAGATCGCGGAGTATGTCAGCAACCTCCGGCCACCGCTCCATGTTCTCGGAGGGTTGCGTGTGTTGCCCAGAACAACGATTTCCACCAACTGACGATTCTCTGTCGGAAACTCCGCTTCTGTGAGAAGCTGTTCACCGTACTCGCGGAGGTTTTCTTCTCCCTGTGAATCCATCCAGAAGGTGAGCTGGAAGAGTTTGCGCAGGAACTCTTCGTCGGGCAGTTCGGCTGTTGCAGAGTCTTCGGCGGGACTAGCAGTGATGTTCTTTGGCGCACAGGCGACGACATAAACGCACCTGTCATTTTTCAGGTAGGTGCGCAAGCCTTGCAAGACTTCTGCTCGGGTGTTGGTATCACAACGGTCAAGTTCGTCAATGAGGATGACCGCACGCTTAGCTTGGGAGTTCTCAAATATATTTTTTAGAAATTCGCCAAAGATAATCTCGAACTGTTCGGCCGATGCGACAGGCGGGATAGATTCTGTTTCCCACGCCACTTGGATGGCATTGTTAGCGAGGTTGATAACTTGAAGCGCAACCCCTAGCAGAGACAAGGTGGTTGCGACTAAGACTGATCCTGAAAGTGCCGCTAGCCACTCTTGTTTGAATATCACCTCGGATAGAATAAGCAGGACGAAGGCAACAACTGCGGGGAGTACTCGATAGAGGAGTAGCTCTCGCTTCGACGCGACAACCAACTGCAGGGGCTTTTGACGTGTATGGTAGAGACGTGTAAGCCAATCTTTCGCCTCGGGAGAATCTGAGACCTTCGCCTGATGAAAGAATGTGGTCAGCAGAGAACGTTTGACAGATTCGCCAGCGTATTTCCAGGCGTCAAAATAAAAAACTCGCAGATCTTCATGCTTCTTGAGGCGCGTTTCGAGCTGTCTCAGCACGAATGACTTTCCTACTCCCCATTCACCCACCAAGCCGATAGCGAACGGCTGAGGCAGAGTGCGCACAGCATTGTCTAATGCGTCAACCACAGCCTCATGACCGAATTCGTCTCGGGCATTTGGTGCATCCTCAATAAAGAATTGGCCGGACTTTAGCTGAAAATCATCAGATAAACTTTGATATTGAGCCATATTACCCTCCTCAGCTCAGCCGGGCTGGAAGAAGCACTACCGATATGCGTGGAGAACCTTTCGGCAGTGGGGGCGGCATTGGTGGAGGGTTGGAAGAATTGGGATGAAGGGAGGGGAGCGACGATTCGGGAGGCATCGCAGGCTAATCTGGCTAATCCAACCGGTCTCCCCGCTCCAAGTGCTGAAGCCCTATCTTCATTCATAGCAGGCCGCCAGCTGTGAAGGAGTTCGCCAGGCTGGCATGGGAGGCACAGACCTGCTGTGGCATGGGCTCCTGGGCGCATGCCATGCTCCTCATCTTATCCCACATCACTAGCGCCGCGAGCCCCTCCTCACGCATTGGTGCTGTACCTTGTGGGCATTCCGTGAGCACAAGATAGCGCACATCGGTTATGCTGTCAACGACCCGTATCGCGACTGTGGTCATCCAGGGTCGGCTCCATCTTCTGCAGGACTATAAGCGGATCCGATACGACACGCCCGCGATAGATAAGACTCTCATGCAGGCGGGGGGGCTTACCTAAAAAGGGATGGTATCCACTCCGGCCTCACGGCTTCGCCCCGGTGAGACGCTCCAGGAAGGGCGGGAGCGAGGGCGCCCAACTC
>CAZNOV010000233.1:0-1928 GCA_964574725.1 uncultured Nitrososphaera sp.
CCTAGTCTCGTGGGCTCGGAGATGTGTATAAGAGACAGGGCTGGAAGGGTCTGTAGCAATGACAAACAAAGTGGAGCTTTACCCCGGGCAGAGGAAGTCAAGCCGGGCGGTCGCCACTATTTCTAAAGGGAGTGGCAGGGTAAGAATAAACAACACTCCGGCAGAACTTGTAACGCCTGATGTCGCCAAGGAACTGGTCCTAACGCCCCTTACGCTTGTTGGAGATTTGCGCAACAGGGTTGATATCGATGTCCAGGTCCACGGCGGCGGCTTTATGGGCCAGGCATTCGCAAGCGCAGTAGCAATTTCTAGGGCGATGACAGGGCAGGAAAAGGGCGGGAGGGACCCGAGGGAACATCCGTTCACAAAGAGCGTTCGGGAAGAGATCAGGAGGAAGCTAACCGAGCACGATAGACACCTCTTATCGGGAGATAGCAGGCAGACGGAATCAAAGAAATTCGGCGGCCCCGGTGCACGGCGCAGAAAGCAAAAGTCCTACCGATAGTTCTCTTATTTCCTGCGGGAAGCCAAAATAGTGCCCTCAAAATGGAGAGTTTTTCGCTGCTACTGTGTGGGATGCGCCTTGCCGTCTTGCAGCGTATAAACCCTGTACAACTTACCCGTCTCCCTGTCGGTGTATTTCCATTCGCCCGCGTTGAACTTTACTTCTTTGAATTTTGCCCTGATGTTTGGATGGAGCTTGCTGTAGACGTCCTCGCCGATCGAAACCTTGTTCGGTGCAGTTAGCGAAGTGATTTTGGCGGCAATGCTCATGCAGTATCCCAGAATGTCGATCGGGGAGCTTTTGTCGTCTCCGTACTGCACGATTACGTTATCGCCCTCGTCGAGGCCGATCTTTACGTTCAGCTCGGGATAGTCATACTGATTGAGAATAGGGTTGATTCCATTCTTAATCACGGTTATCATTGACTTGGCACATTGCACTGCTCTGTCGCACGCCAGGAGCTTGTTGTAGCTTGCAGGGAAGAACGCGATGATTGCATCACCTACGTACTTTAGAACATAGCCTTCATGGCTTTGAACCACTGATGACATTTCGTGAGTAAAAGCGCGTATTATAGTAACGAGCTTGTCTACTGGCAGAGTCATGCTCATGTTGGTAGAACCAACAAGGTCCGCATAAAGTATCACGAGGGGAATCTTCGAGCTCACATGATTTAGCAGGTACTCCTGCCCGGGCCGCAAAGACGAGTCGTACTGGAAGCGGCGCTTGAGGGCCTTCCATAGCCTGTCCTGCGTCTGCGAAACGAGCGTTTCGGAATCAACTGCTTTTGCCTGTGTAGCAGTTTCATTACTCATCATCATGTTATAGAGCACTTTGCCAGTATCATCCGCGTCATTGTGATTTTCATCTCCCGTGGATATCTCCTGACCTTTCCTGTCGGTTTTCGGGACCAACGAATCGCATTAAAGATACCACTTGAGCAATTTAAACGTCATTGACAATATATTAGACACCTAGTGCACCTCGACTTGGTGAGCTGACATGAGGCTGCCGGTGAGCGGTTCTGATCATTTTTGCAATCGTGTAAACTCGGAGTTCGAGAACCTTCAGTCAGCCTACCTTGATTCCATAATGCCCGCATTACGCACGCAGTCGTCAGCTGTAATGCTGGGCGACGGCACTGTTACTCAGGTAAACTCTTTTGATCCCCAAAATGTCCGTCAGTTTTACCGGCGTTTCGCGAATGCTATGGAACAAGAGAGCTGGGCATCTACGGAAATCTCATCTTCGGACACCGATGATCTGCGAAGGTTGTTCTTCCAGCTCAGCAGGGATATCGGCAAATATCACTTGGTGACCTACTTTGGCGTGCAGTTCCACGCTTTGCCCTATTACCGGGTGGACAAAAGGGTAGTGGAGATCCAGAAGGAGCTGTCAAAAATCGCCGATGATGCCAGTGTAG
>CAZNOV010000234.1:0-1921 GCA_964574725.1 uncultured Nitrososphaera sp.
TCGACCAGCAACTCTCTGGTGTACAGCGACACAGCCCGGGGATGGTCTGGCGGTATCGTAAGGTTCTTGTGCACTTGCTAAAGCACTTTGGCCCCGTCGGAGGCGATACTGCAGACAAAAAGCGTCCCACCAAAGCCCCTCAGGTAATCCCTGGCCTGCCTGGCTTCACTCCGAGGGACTAGTGTAAAGACAGTGTGACCAAACATCGCTACGCTTGCCTGATATCCCCTAGATCTGAGGGAGTTGATAGGCTCCCGACAAACTCCACCTGTCAGGCCAAGACTCGCCGCGAATTCGGCTGACATGCTCATGAAATCGCTGACGCTTTTCGTTGTCGACAACTTCCTTAGCATTTCGCCCCCAAGGCCGTTAATTTCGTCCATTCGGTTCTCCAGAAAAGATTTCGTGGATATCGGTGCAAGGCAGAGAACAATGGCCTTGTAATCGTGCAAGTCCAATTTGACAATATTTCCGATGCCCGGCGCGCCCACGTCCATCCGCATTTCAAAACCTCCGGCATATTCCGCCATTACGGTGCCAAGGCCGGTCCCGCAAGAAATTTCTGCTTGGTGCGCAATCTGCGCCGCCCGGGTCCTGCTAAAGCCTGTCTTTAGAGCCTCGTTGAGCGCATAGGAAAGACTGAGGGCCGCCGCCCCGCTAGAACCGAGCCCGTAACCCACCGGTATTCCGACGTCATGATCAACTTTCACAAAATACGGCCTGTCAGCCAGCTTCAGGTATTTTTCAATTACCCAGCGCGAAACTTCGGCATCAGTGGTCCTGACGCCATTAATCGTAATGTCGTACGCCGATTTCGAACTCTCGTAGACATGCACTTCTGTTGATATTCCCCTGTCAAGAGAAAAGCCCGCGCCCTTGGAACCTCTGTGGAGATAGTCTTGGTTGGCGCTGGCAGGTATTTCGAAGAAACCGGTAATGTGACCTGGGCTGAAAGCCTTTGCGATTGAAACAGGCGCTGCAACGAGCGTTGACGCCATCTGGTTACACACAGCTATATGTGGCAGAAAATATAAGAATAACGTTTAATTAGTATAAATTAGTATAAACAGTATATGCCTCGGTACGCAAGGCGACTCCAAAAGATAGGAAGCAGCATGCTCATCTCTCTGCCTAGCCAATGGGTAAAGAACAACAGCCTTCGCAAGGGCAACACCGTGCCGATCGACGTGAATCGTGATAACACTATCTCAATCTTTCCTTCGGAAGAAGATGCGGCAGACAAGATAAAGGAGGTCACGATACCTTATACTCCTACATCGATGGACACGCTGGTAAATCAGGTGTACGGCGCATACCTGCTTGGATATGACATGATAAGAATCAAGGCCAGCCTTCAGATATCATTCGACGACGTTGACAGGATAAAAAGGTCGATGCACAAGCTTGTAGGCCTCGAAATAATTGACGAAGACGGCATGAACATTATTGCACAGTTCTTGCTTGACGCGAATACCCTTGACGCAGAAAAGATACTCCGTAGGATGAGCACCATAGTGGCAGGGATGTACCGCGATGTGATCGAAGCCATTAGGTCCAAAGACAACAGCATCCTCAAAGCCATCAGCGGCAGAGACGACGAAGTCGACAGGCAGTATTTCCTGCTAGTAAGGCTGATCAGAAGCGCAATGATGGATCAAAAGCTTGCAGGCAAGCTGAATCTGAGCAACATCGACATTCTCGATCTCAGGATAGCTGCGAACCACTTGGAGAGCGCTGGCGACAGCATAGTTGACCTTGCAGCCCCGATACAGGATCTGGCTCCCATAAGAATCGCGGACGAAGCTTTGCAGGCCGGCGCCATTGTCGAAAAAATGCAAGAAAATTCCGTCGCTGCATTCGTCAACAAAGATAGGTCAGAATCAAACAGCGTCGTAAAAATGTACAAGAGCTTTACCGGCCT
>CAZNOV010000235.1:0-1914 GCA_964574725.1 uncultured Nitrososphaera sp.
TCATGGCATAGCAGTTTCCTCTTCATCCATTCCAATAAGTGGCAATGCAGTTTCAGGCAACGGCGATCATGGCATTTCACTCTCGTCTGCTTCATTCTCGTCAGTATCAAGAAATGTAGCCAACAGCAACGGTGACACAGGCATTTCACTTTCTTCTGTCAATAATTATTCTGTGTTCAACAACACAATGTCCGGCAACTTCCCATGTTTGTCAACTGGAAAGCCTTGACGTTGTAATGCTTTCACATCCAGGAGCAGGATTTTGTTCGCCGCGTCACCCAAGTGCAACAGTTTGGCCCCGGGAGCAAAGCGCGGCGCGAACTCTTAGATCACTGCAACTTGAAGCTGATTATGCCTCCCGGGCGACAAATGAAACACCCGGCCTGATGGGTCTTTTAATGGAATCATGCTCTGGCGGCGACGTTGCTGGTATAGCTCCAGGAGTGTTCCTTGTTCAGTTCTGAATTTCTCCAACAGCCGTTGACCAGTTTGTGTGCCGTAGCCATGCAGGACCGGTAATACCGCTTCAGAGAGAGCATAGTGCGTGCGCGGGCTGTTAGTCGGCAGTGAGGGATCATCAGGATTTCGGTCAACAATCCGAGCCTGCTCGAATTGATGCAAAACCTGACGCCGAAATGTCTCGCGAGTGTTTTCAGCGTAACGCTTGCGATAACTCTGTTCAATGAGTGAAATCATGTCGTGGATGCGAATGCTGCGGCGTTGAGCTTTCTGCCAAGAGTCTGTTTCCGCTAGATTTGCTAAAGCCAATAATGTCAGCGCTGCCAATTCATTACGTTGCGCTGGCGGCAAACCCAGTGCCTTGAGCAAGTCTTTGGCTTCCTCGATTTTTGTCATGTGCCCTCCGTTGCTATGAGGCAAATCCATCGGTAAATCCAGCTCTTCTCCAACAAGCTGATTGACGAGCGCTACTTTGCTGATGCCATCTGCCTCTTGCAGCCTTTCACCGATGCGGCGGATTTTCTCCAGTGGCGGTAGAGGCAAATTTCTCATCTCGGTCGCGCTGACCTGGGTGCTGCCAGACGATATGCGAAAGTAGTGTTCAACCCAACGCGAGTTTAAGAATGCCGCGAACCCCAAGGTTTCAGTCCTAGATAACCCCCCACGGGGCTTGTGAACATAGTTGACGTGATTCTCGACCCCTAAGAACTCTGAAGGGAGATCGCCTCTCAAGTACGGTGCGGCGGTGATCCGGCTATTTTCTTCTTTGGGGCTAAAGCGTCGGACTAACACAAAATTGGTATTGGGCAACAAAAGGTTTTGAGTGTCCACCCCAATACGAATCCACTGCGGCTTTGCGAGATGCACGAGTGGCCAAGTGACGGTCATCCGGCCAACATGCTGGACCCATACGACCGGCGCGGTCGCAGCATCGCCCGCCTCATTCACTAAACCCCTCGTCCGAAAGGGAACGATTGGCCCGGTGGAAATCTCAAGACCTAACGTACGCAGACGATCAGGCCAACGATTGAAGATCTCCCTGATCGAAGTATCGGCAGGCCCGGTGGGAATACTGAGCACAGCTTCGGGCGAGTCCAAATCAAGCAGGTCATGCAGAGGTACGCGCTGCACCGTAGCCCGGTCGAGATCGCTAGCACCCTCACTGGTCGAAATCCCTACGAGATCAGGTTGGGTAGACGTCTTTGTGCCTGTGAGGATGATATTTTCCTGAAGCACATCGTCGCGTTCAAAAGCTTCAGTGCGCGACCCAAACAAGTGAATGCGCTCCGGCGCGACCATTTCGAAAAACCATTTGCGGAATTGGCAGGGCTTTGCTGAAGCCACGTGCATTTATCCAACTCATCCTGGCTTAGATCAGGGCAATACAGCGCCCACAGATCGCGCCATTGAATAGCCATCATTCTGCTCATCGTTTATGGATTATAAATCATTACC
>CAZNOV010000236.1:0-1447 GCA_964574725.1 uncultured Nitrososphaera sp.
TATGGTGGAATCCAAAATCCCTTGGGCATGGTTCTAACCACTATTCTGATTACATTCTTGATCACGGTAATTCTCGGCGCTCCGCGATGGAAATGCTATCTCATTCTCGCCATTGCGCTTCTCCTTGTCACACACCAACAGGTCTTTGTCGATGCGGCAGCTCTGCAAGACAGCCTTGCAGATAGGGACGATGCAGTAGAGGCAGCAGCGAAAGCTTTTTTAGCAGGGCAGAATCCCTGGGATCAGAGAACGCATCTTGGGAGTCAAATTACTACCGGTCCAGCAGCGGTGTTGAGTTTGGCCCCCTTTGTGATGCTCTTTGGAGGAATCAAGGAAGTAACATTCGCATTTTGGCTTGCCTTCCTGCTATTACTTGCAATCGGTGACATTTACACAAGAAATGAAACGTTCCCGACTTTAGCACTCTTTTATCTTCTGGGGCTCTTCTTTATTTATCAGACTCAGCACTGGAGCCTTGAAGAATTATATTTCCCGTACCTGTGGGTCTTCGGGGGTTGGATATTAGCCAGAAAGCGGCGTTTCGCTGCGTTGGGCGCAGTTCTTGCGATCGCCGTTCTTTGGCGAATGAACTATGCATTTATTGCGTTCACTTTTCTTTGCTGGTTATTTGCTACTGCAAAACTCAGCTCCAGAGATTGTTTGCACATTGTCGCCGGCGCCTGTATCGCCGGCATTCTCATTGTTTTTCCTTTCGTCATTGTAGCCAAGAAAGCTTTTCTTGAGAACAATCCCTTTACGATCACCTCGCGTGCCAGTTGGACACCCTCCGGTTATCAACATCTGTTTTCACATATATACGAAGCCACTCACTGGATGTTCGGTTCTCCCTGGGATGTGGTTTTCAGAACGCTTGCGTGTTTGGGACTGATATGGCTAGCTTGTCCAAGAATGGGGGTATTACATCTGGAGCACCCTTTTTGGCATCTTGCGCTCGGCGGGTTACTGGCTCACACCCTTGTCTGGTACGATCCTCTCCATTCCGGCGACTACGTCTTGATGTTCGTTCTTCCTCTTTTTCTTGCTGTAGCGTACACCGGCAAATTGGATTCGCTAACAGGACAGGAGGTTACACCCATGGATTCGGGAAAGTAGCTTGACTGGGATGTTCTGATTGGGCTTGCAAGCTCACTGTCTGCACAGCCACGTACGCGATGGGAAGTTGAGTTCTATAATATGCAAAAGGAGGCAACCATGAGTCAGGTTGTGGGTGGCATCGGGGGCATCGTTATTTATTCGCCGAACGCGCACCGACTTGCGGAATGGTATCACACTCATCTTGGCATTGAATGCGAGTATAAGCATGCGGAAGATGCCTACTATCATGAATTCTATCAACGCGATTATTATGACAGCAGTGTCCTCACCCGGCTGATCTGGTCAATTCATCAGCAAAGCGAAGGCTCCTTCAAATCCGGGCAGGCTTTTA
>CAZNOV010000236.1:1457-1899 GCA_964574725.1 uncultured Nitrososphaera sp.
GAGAGTCGAAGATCACCCATTTGCCAGGTCAGCGTGGATCGAGGATCCTGAGGGAAACAGGCTTGAATTATTTCAGGACAAAGCGTTGCTGTCACCTCCCGAAGATATCGGCCAAGCCTATTGAATTAGGAAAGTCGGCGACACTCGCGGATTTGGGTGTTTACGAATATCATGTGCATGCATAGCGTTAGAGAAACTGCGTCAAATTGACATGATTTAGACAAGTCGTCAGAAAGGAATTTTGTCAGCTCATGCTGAGAGCCCCGAAACCTGATAAGCGTCTGAACCAGCTCACCTCTCGCTCCTCAATGAAAAAGTGGCATGGGAATTGCCAACCCTGAAAAAGGCGATCGCGCCTTTTCGAAAACAACGCCAGGGCACAGGAGGGTTTATGCTGTCTCTTATACACATCTCCGAGCCCACGAGACTAGGCATGATATCG
>CAZNOV010000237.1:0-1888 GCA_964574725.1 uncultured Nitrososphaera sp.
ATCTTGGAGAAGATGATCATGTTCTTGTAAGCGCAGAAGTTGCAAAGATGCTCCTCCCTCTATCTAGAGAGTACAGAGAATACCTTCACGAACTCGGCCCTCATATATTCAAGCATAATGTCGAGATCGTGGTCTATTCTGCGTACTCTAGCGCCGGCAAGAAGGTTTTCGGGAATCAGAACTGGCCGAAGGGGATGGACCCCCGACCCCTCTATCTCCTTTACCCGTACATAGAGGTGAATATTACAATCGTCGATCCTGATGCAATGCTTGTCCACTACGAGCGGATACAGGAAATACAGAACGGCACCGAAATCCCCGTAAGAACTGTCATCCACCAGATCGCGACGGACGTTCCCAAGAGGTGGGACGAACTCAACATCAACCTAACCGATGAATCAGGCGCGGAACTCATTATTAGCGACGTTGAAATCGACAAGCCCAGACAAAAGAAATTTTCAACAACCTTTGCAAAGCCCCTTGGCTTCGGTGACAAAAGACGATACAGACTTGAGTACGACGTGGAAGAGCCTGATCGCAGTTTCGAAAACTTGTTCCTAGTAAAGTGCGGCAAGTTCGTGGTAAGGATCGACTACCCGGTCATCGGAGGCATCAAGACTCCTGTCGCGTATCAGGTAAATTCAGAAAAGAACACAGCGACGAGGTGTGACATTCAACCTACAATCAGGCAGAAGGGTAGGAGCCGCTACGTTGCCGAATGGATGGTAGAAAATTGTGCACAACTGCAATCGTTCAGATTCGAATGGTAGAAAACCGATGTCTATCCTTATCAAAAAGGGTTGAGCAGCTCGCAGATCTAGTCCATGAAGACACTTGCAAGGCTTTGGCCTCTATCGAATTTTCGATGTACCCCAACTGCGAAAATATCGGCCGAGCGACTACGGAGGTAAGGGTTGCGTAGTGGGGGAGTGTGGATATCCAATCTCCAGTTCGAATACTTCTCTAAGGAGTACTAGGGAAGTTCAGACAGCAGAGGATTTTGTCAATGAAGCACTCCGGCAAGGCTACTCAGGATGCTTGGCTTGGACCAAGGATTTTACCAGTGACACGAACAAAGCATCACTATTTCAATGGTCGAAGCAATTTGCTGGTCAAAACAGGCAAATAATGCCCCGACAACGTTTCTCCTTTCGCGGCGTTCGCTGCATGGTTCTCAGAAATCTTCGGGAGAAATCCTTGATGGCTGCGATTACTGCTCCATTCCGTTGCGAGATCGCGTCGCTAGGGCGTGAGATAGCTAGAAAATCTCTTCATCCTTTCTCGTGCCTCCCAATCCCGTCTTGATGGTAGCTGCGCATTCGAGACATGCGCTCTTGGAGAACGGGTAATCCTTCGTGCACTTTTTGCAAACAGGCTTCTTGCATTCAGAACACGTCATCGAAGCTGCTCTTGTATTACAGATGTAGCAAAGCGTCATGATCAATAATATGCAAGAACGAGCCTAAAAGCCTATCCGATAATAATAAATCCGAATTCCTGTCACGACTTGACAGATGTTGCGTACCGAGCAGGCGAAAGGTCATGTGTTTGCATGCACTAGTAAAAGTGAGAAGGAATGCTTTGACCGCATGCTCTTTGCAACGAACAGAGTCTACGGCGAGAACGTCCTGAAAATAAGGAAAGGAGAGCTTCTCTTCCTCCTCAACCTTGACACTGACAAGCTATACGGAACGTTCAGGGCAAGCTCCAACGGCGCAAAAGATCTTGTGCCAGATGCCTGGAAAGGCAGATATCCGTATCAGGTCCACGTGTCGCGAAACGGCAAGGTTCATTGGATAAGAGGCGCCAAGAAGGTCCTTTCTTTGATGGGCGCCAGCTGGCGTGAATCGCTCAGTCCGGATCAAGCAGAGCTCCTTTCAAAGCATAT
>CAZNOV010000238.1:0-1873 GCA_964574725.1 uncultured Nitrososphaera sp.
GTCGAATTCTTGCCTTCGCCTTTCGCTTTATCCGTCGACTGTCACATGTTGAGTTTAATTTCATAACTCTCTCTACCTGATCTCGCCTGCGCCGCCCTCGCGCGCTCCATGGGCGATACGTACTGGATTTTACGCCTTGGACGTATCCCCAATGGCGAAAGTCGTATTGGCATATTCGCACTCTGTTTTCACACGATGTTAATCCATCACTGAATGAATAAAGGTTACCAGGCCGACGACGGTAAATGCGCCGATGCAAACGACGATCATAGCCTGCAAGAGAGTCATCGCCCCCAGGCTGACCGCGACGACAATCCCCGCAATGACGAAAACAAGCATGACGAAAACTCCGATCAATTGAACGATGAATAGCAAGGTTGCGATGAATGGAGGAAGACTGTTTGGAGGTGGGGCAAAATTGCCCTGCTCAAGCCAATCGATAAACCGATTAATAAGCCTATCCTTGCCTGGCTTTGTCAGCCAGTATGAGGTATGCGCGAGAAAAAAAAGGCACTGATCTGCCCAGGTATGGTTCTCAAGAGCGAGGCCGCCAACCATAAAGGGAGATGAGGGAGAAAAAGCGGTGTTTCCAGTTGGACAGTCTCTGCGGTCGTCTCCGAAAAGATCAAGGCCAGCGCCTACGATATCTTGGGCATCTGCAACGTTGTGCCAGGGAACATTGTTCGGAAGTGGCTGACAGTTGACGGGAACGATATGGGGCCAAATAGCGGCAAATTTGTCTAGCGGGCTCCCCAGGGTAAGCAAGCCTCGTAGTCGCGCGAAAAACCTGGTCCTATCAATAGCGTCGGTCGGACCGAGCCATAAGGGCCGTTCGGGTATCCGTGGCAATGGATCAGGGTGTGGCAAGGTCTTGACGAGTCCTGCAGTGTGCGCTTGACTCCAAAGATCCTGCGTTAGAAAGTTGGCTAAGACAACCTCAGTTTCCATCAGTCCGTTGAAGGCGACGACGGTGCCGAGGCTGTGAGCAATGATATAGTATTCCTCAATTGCTGGATCCAGTGCCATTTTTAGCAGAGCGCTCACCATGCGTCTCCGAATGACCACGCGGCTCGTTTCTCCGGCCGCCTCGATGCGATCCCATCGCAGATCTTCACCCTGGTAGAGTTTTACATCGCCAAGGTAGTCGTACAAAATGCGCAGGACGCGGCCCAATATATTGATTTGCGGCACTCTGCGTAGTATCCAGTGGGCAATCCCTACAGTCGAGAGCAACATCAGGAAAAATACAGACACCAGCAGGAGTTGCAGTCGAACTGAAATCCTTTCACGTAAGCTCGAATCCGTTGGGGGTCGCATCCCATAAGCGCCAGGTGGATGTAGGCGGGTTGATTGCTTATCTCTTCTTCTCGCTGCGACAGTGAGTCCCCAGTAAACGAAGCGGAGAAATCTGAACCCATTCTCTGGCTCGTCCAGGTCAGCCCAATACACTTCTCGGAAAATTGCCTCGTATTCATCCTTTGGCCCGCGCCATTGGAGACGAACGGGTGCCTCCCTCCACACAACTTCATCACCCAAATAGGACGCTTGGTTCGCGTCTAAAACTTGCCGACAGGCACCGGCGCCGTAGCGTTCTTTCAATGCGCGATAGAAGTTAGTGGTGATTTGATCCAATGTCTGAAACCACTTTTGTTCGCCGATGCCGTGCACTACCAAAATGCCGATCTGCCTCATTACAACCTCCATCGCGACTCGCCTCGGCTTTGCTACCTCTTTCGGACCGTAGGTGTGCAAGAGAGGCTCAGAATAGCATGATGCCATTGACATCGTCCTCTGATGTGAGGGATCACAATACTGTAGGAGGGCATCTATGTCAATAAGAAAATTGCTCCCTTTTTCGGTGGCGTGGTGCTAG
>CAZNOV010000239.1:0-1870 GCA_964574725.1 uncultured Nitrososphaera sp.
GACTGCTTCTACTTCAGAACGTGACTTGTCGAAAATTGCAGGGTCGAACCCGAATTCCGAGAGCTGCGAACGGATGTTTGAAGCAGTTGCCTTGGCAGCAAGAAGGTTGGCGTCCAGCTTCATCCCTGGCGCAGGGCAGATGTCCATGTCGAGGTTCATGATATGTATTCTCTCGTTTCTCAGCTCCTCGAACACTCCTTCCTGGAGTTTTCTAGAAACAAGGGTGACGACATCCATGCCGAGCCTAGCGATATGCCCAAGGGCAATCCCAAAGTTACCCGAGGTCGCTTCGAATATCGTCTGCCCGTGCCGAAGCTTGCCCGTGGCAATCGCATCATGGATGATGTGGATTGCGGGCCTTGCCTTGATCGAGCCTGCCAGCAGGTTCGAGTCAAACTTGCCGAAAACCTTCAAGTTACGATCAGCAAGATCTATGCCGTATTCCTTTTTCGCGCATTCCCTCAGATCATCAGTAATGTCGATCAGTGGTGTTGCGTTGACAACCTTGACTTCGCCCCGCTCCTCTTCCTGATGCGGGACCTTGTTCCATATCTCTCTACGAAAATGCTCAAGCAGTTGGCTGTCGATGTTCCTCTCTTTATCCAGTCCTTGCAATTTTCTTTACGAGACTATTATGTGTGATAGAGTTTATAAAAGATATGTCCAGTCCGCGTCGGTGCAAGAAACAATGACTCTTCAGGATTGCTCAGTAGTTTTCGCAGTCACTTTTTTTCGTATCTCCATCAGCGGGGCTAAAGTCAGATATCGTGTCGATTCCTGTTCCGCAGTCGAAGAAATCCGCGCCCGTATCTCCAGTCAGGTTGTCGGCCCCTGAGCCTCCCCGAAGACTGTCGTTACCCGGCCCTCCATGAATTTCGTCGTTTCCGCTAAAGCCGTACAGCTTGTCATTCCCATCTTCACCGTACAGTGTATCGTTCCCGTTTTCGCCGCACAGAAAGTCGCCTCCCTTGCTGCCTCTAATCCCGTCATCCCCCGCAAGGCCGTAGATCACGTTTCGCGCATTATTGCCATCAAGCTGATCATTGCTGCTAGTGCCAAATTGGACAGGCTGTTTGCTGAAGCAGTTCACGCTGACATTGTTTGAAATGAATGTCAGTCTCCAAAAGTTTCCGACATCTGCCTCCGGGTCTGTACCGTAGATGTACATGATATTCTGAGCGTCATCCCACGCTGCGGCAAAGGTTTGCCTAATCGGCGGCAGTACGAGATCTACATCCTGCATGGTCGACCATCTGCTGTCATCAAAATCGTAAATCCACGTCTCCGCTTCATATATGGCGTTTGCCTCCCAAAGACCACTAAACATTACCATTCTGTTGTGGGCATCGTCATAGATCATGTCCGTCCTTCGCTCTATTGGATAGTGGGTATAGTCCGTCTTGCCAGCCTGTATCATTGTCCAGCGGTTGGCGACCGAATCGTATCGCCATATGTCATTAAAGAACCTCACCACTGAATCAGTGCCGCATTGAGAATCTTTCGGTGGACCTAGGTCCTCCTTTCCTCCAAAAACATAGAACTTGTTGTCAGCGGTATTGTAGATCCAATCAGACTGCCTTGGTTCTGGCTTGCCGGCGGTCGGGTCCCCGGCTGGGTTCATGTTCGTCCAGACGGGCTCTGTAATATCCAGTTTCCACACGTCGTTGTATATCTTATCGCCCGGACAGCCACCATTGGCATAATGTCCCCCAAAAAGGTATACGCTATGATCATCGGGATTGTATTCTATAGAACCCCAGTGACGGGGGGCTGGTACCGGCTGAGTGCCAAAGTCAAGTTTGCTCCACGTGTTTGTTGCCAAGTCGTATGTCCATGTTTCATTGGTTTCAAATGAATGTCCTGCGAGAAG
>CAZNOV010000240.1:0-1854 GCA_964574725.1 uncultured Nitrososphaera sp.
GATCTCCACAGTCTGTCGAATTCTCAATTTCCCGATGGGGTAGGGCCAAAGGATTGACTCGTACAAGGGCTATGGAATTCAGATAGCCAGCTTTCATTCCGATAAAAATTCGGAACGAATTCGGGACTAAATTATATGGCAGGAATACCAAAGAGAGCACAAATGCTGTTCAACGAAGGCGTTTCAAAGTACAGGTTCATCTTTGCTCCGATTGCACTCGGTCTGCTTCTCCCAGCATTGGTCATCCCCTGGGTTGTCATCAATATTCTTGGGGTCAGGGTGTACTCACCAATTGACATCGTTGTAGCATTTCTCTATGAAACCGAGAACATAGAACAAAGAAGCCGTTTTGATTTTGGAGATCTCGTATCCCCCTATCGGGACAGCCTTACCTCTTCAGTCCTCAGCATGATCTTGTATATCGCTTCTTTGATGGGAATGGGAGCAGCGATCCCCCTAAAGAAGCACCGGCCCCAGATCGCTTTGCTAGCAGGACTTGTTGCCGTGACCGCGTCCCTGCTTTGGTTCTACTCAATTGACTCTCTGAAAAACAATTTCGCGCAACAGGCAGCGTTAACGGGAGGAATTATTGGTGAAGAATTCAGAGGTCAAGAAAAAACACTCGCGGACCTAATCATTAGACTGGGGATTGGTCCTTACGTTGCACTTGCTGGCGGAATGGTTGGAGCAATGACTTTCCTTGGCAGAAAATCAGGGATGAAAGATTAGTCAATTCCTTCCTGTAAGGAAACCACCCTTAGCGTGACAAACCCTCTCACTACAGCGTGCGAGCAGTGACCACAACACCTTGACAACATACGCGCAAAAGCTCGTATCTTTTGGAGACTAGGGTATTTCACACTTGGTTAACATGTTCGGATCCAATTTGGGAAATTGCTTAAATCTAACTGGGACGGCGTTTACGCGATGAACGAATCTTCTGAAAACTCCACAAAGGACAACAATGCGAAACATTTCATGGCTGGAAATGGAAAAAAAATCGCTATGAGCATAGGAGTTGCAACAATCGCAGCAGTGCTGATTTTTGCAGCAAATGCAATGGAAATTGAAGGGAAGAAGGTAAAAACCCAGTCGACCAACCCTACTTTAGGCTATGACATCCACGTTACGGTAAACAGGCACGACAGCGCCCACCTAGACGCTCAGATGGACCACTACTGTAAGCTCGATGCAGACGGGAGAGTCCTGGCCGTATGCCAGCTCTATGCGACTACAAATAACGTGGAAGGAGGAGGTCCCCACCTATCGCAGATCGAATTCATTATAACACAAGACCAGTACCTGACTCTGCCACTTAGGGAGAGGGCTAGCTGGCACAACCACGCCGTAGAGCTATCCCCAGAAAGGGGCAACCCAAGCTGTGTAGAATTACCGGAAGGGCTGGAATGTGGCGCCTTAGTAGAGATACTACAAGGTACGTACGGCAAAGTAATTACGATCTGGGATCCTTCCGACGGACTTCCGAACTATCCGCCATACGTCTTTGCTGTAGACAGCCCGTTTGCTTTGCACCAGGATCTGAACGACGACCTTGAAGATGAGTGGCCAGTAGGAGACGAAGACACGGGATCAGCAGACGAAGTGCCAAACTGCGGCATAAAGCAGGCAGGTCCTTGCGGTTCGAATCACTGAAATAGGACGTCACCAGGAGAGACGGGCAACTTCTCCCCCTTCTTTTTTTTGGTGCCTTGTACGAATAGCCCATTGTCAAGCATGTAAAGGTCAATAGCCTTAGAATTCAGATTGATGGCGACTAGATAGGCGGGTTTGAAGCTAGCTGCTGATCTAGCACTGAAATTTACCATTATCATTTTCCTTCTGCCTTCTACCCTG
>CAZNOV010000241.1:0-1840 GCA_964574725.1 uncultured Nitrososphaera sp.
AGGTCTGTCGGCTTTATCAAATTTCTCCCGGTTAGGGGTTGCTCAATGTCGGTTAAGCATTGCCTCACGGGATATATCCTGGCCAATGAGCACAACGAGCGGATGGCCTTGCCCGTGCGACCAAGTGAAACCTACGTCCCCTTATATGAAGGCCGGATGGTCCACCAGTTTGACCATTGTCAGAAAGCCTATATTGCTGGCTCGGGCCGTCGTGCTCAATGGAAGGAACTTGCATGGCATGAGAAGGAAATCGTCCCGCATTACTTCATGGCCGTAACAGATTTTCAGATGCAACAAAGCCCACAACAGGTTTTCCGTGCTGGTTTCTGCGATGTGACAGGACAGACGAACGAGCGAAGTGCTCTATGTACAATAATTCCATCCTCTACGCCTTGCGGTAATAGCGTGCCGACTGCCACGTTGGACCAGGGAGTTTTTGGCGCGTTATTGTTTGAGGCTTTACTTAATTCTTTCGTTGCCGATTTCTTGCTCCGGAAAACAATTTCAAATCATTTGAACTTCTTTATCCTTCATAATCTCATACTCCCGCGGGTAAAGTTAACCGACCAGGCTGTTTCTCCCTTGCTAAAATGCACTACTTATCTTTCTTGCACCACGCCCGAATTGGCTGGATTGTGGCAAAAAATGTCGCTGCAGTATCCCGACGAATTCTCGTCGCCTTGGACACGGGATGGGGCATGTCTCGATACACATAAACGAGCTAAGCTCCGCGCTAAAATCGATGCTCATGTGGCACGACTCTATGGCCTCCTTGTATACGAATATGCCCATATTCTCACAACTTTCCCACTTCTCGACCAAGATCAGCCGCCACTCCCAGGCGACGTCTTTATCCGAGTCACGAATAAGGGCGAGAAAGCTACACCGCGCAGTTACATCACCCGAGACCTGGCGCTTCTCACCTACTGCGAACTCATAGATGAGCCACCACCGACCGATGTTGTCGCCTTCTTCTCCGAGGCTGGAGTAGACATCGACCGCCAGACTGGTCCCATACGCGATTTGCGCGAGCGCGTGGAGGAAGCTACCCGCCGTGGCGCAGTAGCCTATATCCCAAGCACCCGGAAGAATTGGTCCCCAGATCTAGCTATTGAAGAGTATCTCCGTTTGCTGCCGGCAATCAGACAGACAGGCCAGGGTTATCTCTAGATGTCATATGATGCAGAGGCAGACGTTTTATATGTCAACTTCAAAAAACCCAGTTGCGCGACAGATAGTGAACTCACGGACGACGAGGTGATCATACGCTATGAGGACGGCGAAATCGTTGGACTGACTATTCTGCACGCGAGTCAAAGGTAGGGCTTGGATCTTTGAGGGGCGCACTGGGATGAAGCAAAGTAACACAGGAGGCGCCGGGGATGAACTCGCTTCGCATCGCTCGTGCCCTACGTGATGACTATTTGACCCTGTTGCGCACTACTTTCTCACCACGTCAGGAGGCATTACGGGAGGAGTTCAACCGCTGCATTGAGCGCGATGGCTTCCTCACCCGTGAGCCGTTTATCTCTCTGGCACAGCCTTACCGTTTTGCACCTGCGCTCAACTGGCTTCTGCCTGAGACCCGTGTACGCTTCGGTGCCATTGCCACACAGCCTTTTGCCCATCAGGTCGAGGCAGCTCGACGCATCGCCACAGGGGGGCCAGCCGTGGTTGCCACGGGTACCGGCTCTGGGAAAACCGAGGCTTTCCTGCTCCCCATCGTGGACCATTGTCTGTGCCACCGGAACGAGACAGGGCTCAAGGCCATCCTCGTCTATCCGATGAATGCCCTGGCCAACGATCAACTCCGCCGTGTGAGATCGCTGCTTGCCGGGAG
>CAZNOV010000242.1:0-1837 GCA_964574725.1 uncultured Nitrososphaera sp.
CGCCAGTGCTGGCAATCCAGATTCCAGTTCGAAATTGGTCATTCACTAGCTGAACGATCACGCGAACAATCAGTACTAGATTGCTATGGTTGCGCCGCGCTGTTCCTTTCGAAACCCAAGGTCTACCAGTCGAATCTGTACGCCTCAAAGGTGCGTATGTTTTGAGTTGACCAGGTGATCTCGACCTTGTCCGGAAGATGTTTCACAACAGCGGGGGTCGATGCATACGTCTTGTCGCCCGTCTCCGTATCTACCTTGACCACCTTCTGGTTTATTGGTATTCCTTTCGGTATGGTAAGCCGGTAGTTGAATTTCTTGCAATCGGAAGCAAATCGATAGAAGAAGTGCCGGTCGGGCTCTTCCCAGTCATACTCGATCGTCACCATCCTTCCCTTCTCTCCGGGTTTGAAGGGTTTTCTCATCTTGACGAAGAACTCCTTGTGATATGGCTTGTTGACGTTCAGACTCATTATGTCCAGCTCCTTGTCATCCTCATCCCTTACAACGACGTTAAGATCGGGAAAATCCCTTGCGCTGTCCCCATCGAGATAGTAGAATAGCTTGTCTATCGGCTCACTCGAAACATTGACCAGGTTCCAGACCATGACGTGATGGGCAAGCATCGTCTTTATGTCCTTGATGTCAAGCTCAACCGTGATCTGGTTGAACAGGAACCTGCTGCTTGTCTTCTGGACCTCTTCTTCAGCTTTGCTCTTCTGTTTCTTGTCCATGCTAGGCGACTTTTTGCTGCCAAATTCATCGCCGTAGATGTTGTAGATCAGAAGCTTGTCTCCGTGCTTTATCTGGTAATCTCCTATAGGATGAAGTATCGACTTGTACTCCGGCCTGAGCATCTTTATGTCGTTAGCAAACCTGGCCGAACAAAGGATATTCATCTTTTCAGCCAGATCCATAACCCTCCTTGCCATTATAATGCCGGGTCCCCAGACATTCTCGTGACCATTGAGATCTTTTATCATATATACAGGGCCCGTATCGAGGCCTATCCTCAGGTGGACCCTGTCCTTCTCCGGCCGGGGTTTGTTGTACCTGCCAAGACCCTTGTGCACCTCTATGGAAAGATTGAGCGGCTTCTCCGGGCTGTCGCTAAATCCGATGGCCATTCCGTCACCGGTCGGCAATACGAGAGTAGCCTCCGGATCTCTCTGTTTGAAAATGTCCGTCACCTCTACGAGTTTGTTCAAGAGTATTATCTTCCTCGCCTGCTCGTTGGTGGTAATCGTGGGATCAGAGCCAGCGACTATGTCAGTGAAGAACCAGTGGTAGGTGACCGTTATCGGCGGAACCGTAACTATGTTGCCAATTTCGTCAAGTTCATAGCTCCTTAGAGAAGCGAGAACGTTGGACACAAATTCGTTTGAGCACATCTTCAGGATGCCGACAGTACTAAGGCCAGCTTTTACCGGAACTCTTTGTCGCTTTTGCTTTATCTGGTCAATCAGCCAATCCTTCGCCTTGTGCGTGTCATCCATGAGCTCCACGATCTGGGCTATCTGAGCCAGCTTTTTCAATTCCTCAAGGTCTACATCGGTCATTGCGACGGGGGTAGAGGAAACCTCTGGAGCATCTGTCATGGGCTCTTCGCCGCGGCTCTTGGGCGGCTTCGCTGAAGTTACCTCACTTTGCAATGACTAGCTCTTTACGTAAAATCTTACTATTAAGTATTCTCGGACAGTCTTTAATATCTCAGCAACTTGAATTCAGAGTATTCGAAGAAGAAAGGTATTCACGGAGTCCTTGTTTCATTGTCATCTGGCGCATTAGTTTTGGCAGAGCCTCTTTAAAAAAGACGACGTCCTGATATTTCAGAACATCG
>CAZNOV010000243.1:0-965 GCA_964574725.1 uncultured Nitrososphaera sp.
GCCCTCTTAATCAGCGGGCCGCAGGTTCGACCCCTGCACGGCCCACCAAGTTTTTCAACTACTTCTGAATCCTTTCCTTCGACGCAGTTTCCCGGATTGTTTGCAGGAACGTCGGTGTATCAGAACCGGGCACGCAGACAGTGGCATCGAGTTTCAGCTTCTCGCCTCTCATCATCACGAGCGTCTCGACATCGTCGTCCACCTACTGGAAATTGACGCCTATACCTGATCGCCCTGCCTCCCGACCGCCCGTTGATTCGTCGGATTGGGATAGTATGACGTTTATTCAAATCCTCCCTGTATGCATTCCGCTTCTGTTCGGTTTCGCCTGATTTTCCAGGGTGATCTGTCAAACCCGTCTTTTATATGCATCCGTTTCCCTGCACCGCATCTTACGTGAGTATGTCAACCAGTCGTTATTGGCCGCATTTGCCTGTGTTTGCTTGACCGATATTCGGCATTGACCTTGCTTGACTGTGAGACAACGTGAGAATAATTTGTGCATGGTGTGAGAAAGAGGGGAAGCAGACGCTCATTGGTGAAGAGGAACTGTACGACCGCCCAATGACATCCCATGGCATTTGTGGTGATCACAAAAAAGTCTTGTTGAAGCAGATAAGGGAGCCAAGCAAGAGAGAGAATTCAGGACTTCCTAGACGGAGGCCTTCTGACGATACACCGAGATCATCAATCCGGTTACTGGCTTCGCAGACAACTTGCATTCGCGCGCCGAGTCTTCGCCGTCTGCTGAACAATGGTCTGCCCAGTACACAACTGCGGCTTCCGTTCAGAGACTTCTAAGAGCGCCGCCTGCTTTCCAACATCAATGACGGACGGCAAAGCCAAAGTACAACGTGACCAGCCCCGCCAGAAGGAACCCGATCGCCACCGTGAAGACCACCACTCCCAATCGGACGTACAGCCAATTCCCGCCGTACTACTATTGCCTCTTTATCCGCCTCCCC
>CAZNOV010000243.1:975-1837 GCA_964574725.1 uncultured Nitrososphaera sp.
GCCCATGTGAACCATAAAACTTGCGAGGCACCCCATGTCTGTCGTTCTCACTTGTCCCTCTTGCAGCGCTGAAAATACCCAACGGATTAGTGCAATAGTCCAGCAGCAAACATCGACCGGCTCGCAGAGCGCGCTCGCCAGCCAGTACATTCCGCCGAAACATCCATGGGCCTATCTCCAGGGGTTTTTGCTCAGCGTCCCGCTGTACACAGTCCTCATGCTGTCCATGACTTCACCGGAAGCATCGGAGATGAATACAGCAATTGCTGACGTCGTGTCTTCCGTTACCTTGTTGGGGGTATGGATCGGCTATGGAGCTTGGAAGACCAAGACGTACAGGAAGAAGTTGGACGTATGGGAGCGCACTATCGCATCGAAGGTTCTCTGCCTGCAGTGCGGCCATACATTTAACGCATAGCCTCCTGTGGTCCATCGCGTGCGGCCTGTTGGGTACTCCGCTGGTGCTGAATCGTGGACCCTTGTTTGTGGTCGAGAGCTGCTTTGCACGTTGAAAACGGAGCTGACCATTTAGCAGCGGTGCGAGATGAGGTAGAAGGCCCACCCTCCCGTCTTCACGTAGCAGGAGGGTGCTATGACCGGCGCTGCCCATCGATCTTGAGCGATCGCTGCCAATGGAGTTTGAGCAGCAGACATCCTGAGTTGAGAACAATGTCCACCAGAGCGAGGGAAGTCCAAAGGTCACCAGCTTAGGCGGGGCTTAGGGCCTGGTGACCAGGCCACCTGCATCGGGCTTAGGAGGCTTGAATGATGCCACCGCCCAAGACTTCATCGTGGTGATAAAAAACGGCGGACTGCCCGGGGCTTAGGGCCCTTTGGGGTTCATGGAATCGAATGCGAATGG
>CAZNOV010000244.1:0-1827 GCA_964574725.1 uncultured Nitrososphaera sp.
TCCTGGAACGGGGCATTACCCTCATCAAGGACCTAACAGGCCGCGCACCCCGGGGGGTACCGGTCTCCCGCTGGAAGTTTCAGCCCCAATACGCTCAGGCTCCTGATCGACCACGGGTTTGTGTATGACAGCAGCCTGCTGGGCAACGACTTTACCCCTTATTACTGCCGCGACGGCATCAAGGCGTCAATTGACGCCCCTTACGACTTCGGCAAATCCGTCGATCTGGTCGAAATGCCCTTTTCCTGGAATCTGGATGACTTTCCCTTTTTTGAGTATACGTCCAGCCGTAGGGGCATTAGTCAGGGGCTGGCGGATCCCGCTCGGGTGTACGATGTGTGGGCTGGAGACTTCGAATATCTCTACACCAAGCTAGGCAAGGGCGTGTTCATACTCACCATGCACCCACAAGTGATTGGACGCGGGCATCGCATGTTAATGCTCGAGCGCTTTATTAAGGACTTGCAGAGCCACGACGGGGTGAGGTTCAGCACCATGGGTGACTTCGCGAATCGCTGGAAGGCCGCACATCCCTTTGCTGAGGCCACTCCTGGCAAGCGCTCAAAAGGAATTTGACGTTCCAGGCTACGGCGCTGTCTCAGGTCTTTCCTCTATGGAACTTGTGACGCGAGCGTCTGCGGCGCGATCACGGTAATATCCTGATAGCGGCGAAAATCATCCACGTTAAACGTCACGAGAGCCGTGACCCTGTACACCTTGAGGGACGCTACCAGCCGGGCGTCGTGCACAGCAGCTCCTGACACCGCATAGGTGATGATTAAGCGCCGCCATTCACGATACGTCGCTAGGTTGTCTGGTAACAAGTCGAGGTAGTGTTCGATGACCCTGGCTCGTCGTTCTGTTTCTGCTGGAGAGAGACCAAAGCCTCCTCGTGCTGACGGAGGCCGGGTGCAAACGTTCCAGAACTCAGCTAAGACTTGCGGGGTGTAGTAGAGGATCTCCTTACGCTTGCGCAGGACTCTGATGGCAGAGAGTGCAACCGGACGGAGTGGATCGTTCTTGTTCACCACCCGTAGGAGCACATTCGTATCGAAGAGCGTGGACATCTAATCATGGTCAAAATACATATCTTGGCGCGAGAAGTCAGCAGGTAAAGGTGGAAGGTCTTCCGTGCCGCTGGCAAACTCTTCCATGAGGGTGTCAAATTCTTCGTCTGACAGCTCTGCTAAGGCATTTCTTTGCTCGGGCATCCCTAGAAGCATTTTAAGATAGGCATCAACAGAAAGCCCCTGCGCCTGGGCCTGTGCGGCCAGCAATTCAGCGGTTTCTGGTTCGACTTCTGTGAGTACGAGGTTCATTGCTACACACCTGATACAGAGGGGTCGTAGGAAGAAAACGTACCATAGCTCCTCCGGCTTGTCAGGATCATTGTGTTCAGGAAGGACACTTCTGAGAAAAAATAAGAATGGGGCAAGCCGAAGGGAGCAGGTCTTGAACCACGTCTTTGCTCTTGCCCTGTGCCGGTCCTGAGGAGTGCTTCTCGCGAGCAAGAACCAGTTGACTGCCAGTGATCCAACATTTTATATAGGCCTGTCGGCCATGCGAAAGGATTAGATTGGGTCATGTTCCCTAGAAAGTGGAAACTGTGGTTGACTGAGAGGCGGATTAAACGGCGATACTTGTCTGAGGTAAGAAGGCTGAGATCCGAAGGGGACTCTAAGAAAGCGAGAGAGCTTGAAGACAGATACCGATGGGAGATGCGAGATATAGAGGATACAAGGCTGGCCTTAATGCAGAAAAAGTTAATCCGTAAGGCGCGGCGCCTGATGATTCCAATTCCGCGGCAAGACGACGATAAGCTTTTGA
>CAZNOV010000245.1:0-1813 GCA_964574725.1 uncultured Nitrososphaera sp.
TCAGGAATTGTCGGTCGTGACGAAAACGGAGACCCAAGGTGGGTGGAACAGACCTACGACAACGCCAACAAAATAGTTCACGATCGCAGCCAGACCGTCATGGTCATGGTCGCAGGAGAAGCTAATATCGGCCAGGAATCAGCCATGGATTTTTTCCTCTCCAAAGATTTACAGGAACTCGGAATCTATGGAGACCAAGATGAACGGCTCACTGCGCTTATCGATTCAATGGTGGAGCAGAAAAAGAAGTTTTGGCAGAACATTTCAGTTTCACCGGACGAGTGGCGGGGTCCTATTATATTGATGGCCGGACCTTCAACAAGTGGCAATTCACCCCGGATTTGGCGGATCGATCTTGGTGGCTCGGGTTCTCAACATTCCGAGATCTTGAAAGATCCTGGGATTTATCTCGAAGGCTCGTACAACGAAACATTTGGATTGCTCTACGGGTATGAGCGGAGCGTACTGCTAAGCTTGATGAACGAATTGGGGATCGAGATGGAGAAGTGTGGCCAAGCCCTTCAAAATCTTAGGGTTCTTCGGCCCATCGAGAAACTCAGTCTGTGGAGCATGCCTCTCCAGGATGCCATAGAGCTAGCTGTTTTCCTGGCGACAGTCCAGATTCAGATGGATCGTTTCTTACCAGGAACGCCGGCTTGCGGAGGGCCCATCGACGTGATGGTCTTACAGACCGTCCCCACGCGTGCTATAATTTCTTTCCCAGGCAAGAAGCTTCACCACCCGATAAACCAGTGAGTTTCTGGTTTGCTTAGGGAGGCTGTTATGAAGAAGAGCGACGAAAATCTTAGACAAGCCCAGGAAGACATGGAGCGCCGGAAAGGATTGCTTGTTTTCGGGAAAATCCGTGTCGACCCCGAACCTACCGCCAAATCACCGATCAAGCAGAAAGATCAGGAAAAGCCCGGCGGTCACAGCAAAGAGGCTTCGTGACGCTTACGAAGAACCTTGCATTCGCAGTATTCGGCGCCTACGTTGCCCTCGGGCCGGGAATTTATATCGCTGGAAGAACCGAGGTGAACGGACTGGGTTACGTCCGCTACGAAAATTCCTCTCCAATACAAATTAACTCAGTCTACAATTTGTTTCGGCCGTCGACATAAATCAATAGCGGCTCAGCCGCAGTCTTCATTCTCCTCACCAACGCGCTGTAGACCCGGTTTGCGAATCGGAAGTTTTTGGCCAGCAGCGCTGCCACGAAGGCAGCCAATCACGAAAAGATTCGGGACCTATTTTGCGTCACAAAAGAAATGCCTCTGGTTTGCTTTTTTCGCCTTCACATTGCTCTTAAGACGCTTTCCAAAACCAGCCTGTCACGTTTTCATTCCTCTCATCAAGGAGGCAATCCTCGGTTTTCGAACGAAGGCGAACCAGCGCTTCAAATCCTTCCTGAGTGTGTCGAACCTCGGGTAGACGAGTCTTCACGCTGTTTCCTCGCCATTAAGTTGTCCGGTATTCAAGCCGCTCGCCGCCTTAACTTGTAAAGCCTTGAAAGCATGACGTGGTGTCATTCTCTACACCTCGCACACCTGCAGCAGCTTCTCGCTATAGCGGTCGATAACTTTGACTGCTATTTTGCCGGTTAAGCAATGACTTGTATTCATAGCGTTAAATCACGAAACCCTCTAGACCTCTTTTCTCTCTCCAGCAAAAACAATTTCCACCACGGCGCCGACATTCTTGATAAAACGTCGAATAACTTTAGGTTGCCACTCCCCGATGACCGTTACCCCAACCTCTCCGTCGTTTCGCCTTATTGCACTTGTCGTTACCCGGTGCGCGGGCTAAGTCTGAG
>CAZNOV010000246.1:0-1808 GCA_964574725.1 uncultured Nitrososphaera sp.
GGCTGTGCAGATCGATTGTGACCTCCAGGATCCGCCAGAGATGTTGCCGGAATTCCTGAGCCGCTGGCGCAAGGGGCACGATGTGGTATTCGGTATCCGTCAACACCGGGCGGAATCCGCCGCCATGAGGCTTGCACGGCGACTATACTATCGAGGGCTTAACGCCATATCGGAGGACAATTTGCCCCTTGATGCCGGTGACTTTCGTCTGGTGGACCGTACGATTCTGGATCAGTTGAAGCAGATTCACGACGCGAGCCCCTACGTCCGGGGGCTCATTTCTTCCTTGGCGACGAACCAGGCTGGGGTACCCTATACACGGACATCTCGACGCCACGATAAGAGCAAATTCACGTTAGTCCCGCAGATACTGCTGGCTCTCGACGGTGTGTTGTCGCATTCCATCTTGCCGCTGCGGCTCGCGACCGTCACTGGTTTGGTCGCTGCGTTGGCCGCATTCATGATGTTTTCCTTTCATCTGACCCGTTTGATCCTTTTCGACGTCACATGGCCGAGCGGACTCGCGACCATCGTGATGCTTGCCCTGCTCGGGATCGGCTTGAACGGGATCTCCTTCGGCATCGTCGGCGAATATATCGGGCGCATCTATCTCGAGGTGCGAAAACGGCCAACGACCATCGTGGAGCGCGCCATCAACTTTGACAAATCGTGACGGGCCGCGTTCGTAAGCAGCCAGACAAGTCTCAGCCTGGGAGGAATACCGCATGGCCCTTGCCACATGGGAACAGCGAACTTTTACCTTGCATTCACCGTTTTTTCCATTTTCCGATTTTCCAGAGATTTAGAGTTATCTCGTCCCACTTGGTGTACCTTTTTTCGATCTCTGAAGTGTACTTAGAAAAAAGTACTTCATCCTTAGGAGCGTGATAAGTTACTGACAGAATATCTTCGCCTGTCTCCAAAAAGGAAATATATTCACTGAATAGTTCCTCTGACTTACCTTGGGTTGCGAAAAAATACAAATCAAAAAGAAAAATCTTCTTCTCTGGAAACTCCCTTATCCCTATTGCTTCCAAATTTAGTTTCGCAAAGTAATCATAGATAAGAATCGGTGACCTATCGTTTCTTACGGTGCTCAGAGCTCTTGAAAATTTGTCACTAAAATCATCCTTGGCGGCTCTCACGTAAGCCGCCACATTTGCTGATACCAATAGGATAGAAATCATCAGGAACACGACCAACGATGTCTTCAACGCCTCGACAAAGGATTGCTTGCAATATTTCAGAGTCAACAGATGAAACGCATTCCAAAGTAACCTGGCGATGTCATTGACTCCATATGCCGCGATTACTAGCAGTGGAGTATGAATGAACAGGGCATACCGAATCAATCCAAAAGCATAAACTCCAATGAAGCTCGAAAGGACCAGGGATATTAGAACCAAGAGAACGTAAGCAGCAATCAGAAAACGGCACGAATCACGATTCTTCAAAGTAAAGGACCGACCAAGACCGACGAGGAACAGAGCAATAACAAGAAACGATACGTAGTTTATTTCCGGCGGCCAGGTGATCCAGAGTGAATAAGCCTTGGAGGGCCAGAAAACGTAAAACGTACTATAAAGAAACGCGGTTGCCGTATCATACAAGAAGAACAGGGCGCCCAAAATTGTCAGCGGGTGCTCACTCCTCGGGAAGAACATCCACAGGAGCTCACGCCTTGGGTTTCCAAATTCATTGTGAGTGAGATACTTGAGCGTTATGAAACCAACGAGAAGAGTAGGGATTACTAGTATCGCGGCGTTGACGCACTCTTTTCTCAAAGAGGCAAATGAAGCTCTATGTCG
>CAZNOV010000247.1:0-1783 GCA_964574725.1 uncultured Nitrososphaera sp.
CTTCCCTAGTATTGGGTCTGCTGGGTGGGTTGCTGGCAGCATATATGATTACGGGTTTTGAACAGGTCCTGGGCTCATATCTCGCCCTTGCAGCTTTCATCCCGGTCATGGTATATCTCAGCGATGCTGTCGGCACTCAGTCTCAGACTCTTGTCGTCAGGATGATAGCGCTGGAGCCTGATTTCTCGATTAGGAAATACATGACAAGAGAGCTGAAGATAGGCGGAGTTCTCGGAATAATCTTTGCAATACTGCTCTTCGCAGCCGGGACTCTGGGCTGGGGCGGCTTGCATATCGGCTTTGTAATTGGATCGTCGATGTTTCTTAGCATAATCTTTCAAACGTTTATGGCAACCTACTTGTCAGTTGCTCTGGCCAAACGCAAGATTGATCCCGCCTTAGCTTCGGGACCATTGACAACTATAATAAGTGATGTGACGAGTCTGGCCCTGTACTTCGCGATAGCATCTGTTTTGTTGAGGTACTTCCAGTGAAGAGGTGCGCCTAAAAGTCAGTTAAGAGCCCAGTATAGCCTTCAAATGGCCATAGCGTTTGTAATCGTTTGCAATTATTCTGGCCAGTTTTCGTGTGATGTCGGTGATGGAAAGAACCCCTGCCAGAGACCCGTTCTGCTCTAGCACAACCAACCGCTTGATTCTGTTCTTGGCCATGACAGCGGCTGCGGTATCGATGGAATCGTAGGTCTTGATGGTCACCACTGGATGTGACATGATGTCCTGTACGGCAACCTCTCGTGGCGGCTTGCCCAGCGCGGTAACCTTCTTCAGAATATCTCTCTCAGTGATTATCCCTACTGGTTCGCGGTCAAAATCTACAACTACAACGGAGCCAACCTTTCTCTTAATCATCAGCTTGGCGGCATCCAATGCTGACGGAGTAGATTCGATCCTTAATGTAACGATCTTCCTTGGCGAGATGATTTCGCTGACGGCGCTCAAATCAATTCTTCACTTACCATTCGCGTTGAAAACTCTTTCGTTCTTAATGGCCATGTCTGCACAGCAATGCAGTGTACTCACCGTCGATAATAAGAGGTAAAGCCACTACAATACCGTGATTGGCACCAAATCAGAATTGATGCAGACCACTACATGGTCAAGGAGATTCATGGAGGCAGCTGTTATCCAGGGTGCGATTGTGTGTGGACTGACGATATTCCTTGTTCTCGGCCAGATCTCTTTGATAAAACCAGAAATCTCACGGGTCATGGCTGCAGGCGGTGCAGGAACTTGGTTCACGTTCGGATACGTCATGTACATCATTGTCGGAGTTATAGGGGTGGCAGTATCTTCCCTGTTTTACCACTACCTTGAAAATGTGCTTCGACGCCGCATCCGGGGAAAAGCCAAGGCGCTTGCCTGGATGCATCTAGTATTGATGAACGTTGGAACGATCACTGCCACTGGACTGCTCATGTACGCAGGTTACATCGGTGGTGCTTCAATGCTTTCGGAAGAAGTGGGAGGCAGAGGATTCAACGCAGGGCAGGCGCATGCGGTACTGGCACCGTTTGTTGAGCCAATCTCCGCGGCGATCCTAGTGCTCATAATCGGCGTACTAGCAGGCGGAATAGGATTTCTTTTGACCTACAGGTCTTTGAAAAGCAGCAGTGCAGGGCTGGAACCCGTCGCAGAGGTCGCGGATATTACTTGAGAACCTTGATGATTGACGAAAGGAGGAAGAGCACGATTGCAAACTTGTATCGTTACTCTGACCTCTCTGCTGAAGGCATAGCGGAACAAGTTGACGTTGATATAGATGC
>CAZNOV010000248.1:0-1370 GCA_964574725.1 uncultured Nitrososphaera sp.
CTTATACATAGGCCTGAAAAGTTGCTGGAAACAATGCCTGACTACGTCTTGCTGCTAGCCTGGAATTTCGCTGAAGAGGTCATGCTGCAACAGGCCCAGTACCGGCAGCGAGGAGGCAAGTTCATCATCCCTCTTCCAGTTCCAGAGGTAGTGTGACGATGATCGAGGGTGTGCAGATCATTCCACTAAAGCGTATCCCCGACGAGCGAGGTACGATCTTCCATATGCTCAAGCGCACCGATCCTCACTTTCTCGAATTTGGAGAAATCTACTTCTCTACAGTATATGGGGGCGTGGTTAAGGGCTGGCACTGGCATCGGGAGATGACTCTGAATTATGCCTGTATCTTCGGACGCATCAAACTTGTTCTCTATGATGAGCGGGAAAACTCTCCGACGCGAGGTGAGCTAATGGAAATATTCCTGGGGCCTGACAACCACAGCTTGGTCATCATCCCGCCAGAAGTATGGAATGGGTTTAAGGGGATGAGTAATCCTTTTGCTATTGTTGCCAATTGTTGCACACATCCACATGATCCATCCCGTAGTATCAGGTTGGATCCATTCAAGAACCATATATCATACAGCTGGGAAGTGAAGCATCATTGATCAGGCAGCTCATAACACAGGTAATGCTATGAGGGTGTTCTTGACTGGTGCCACAGGCTTCATTGGCTCGCACCTGGCCAGGCTTCTAGTTCAAGAAGGCTGCGAGGTTATCGTGTTGGTCCGACCCAACTCGAACCTCTGGCGTATCAATGACATTGTGGGCCAAGTCAAGTTACTCGAAGGGGATTTGTTTACCGCAGGGCAACTTGAGAACTCTTTGCAAGCCATTCGGCCCGAGATTTGTTTACACCTCGCATGGTACACCATTCCGGGCAAATATCTGCAAGCGTCTGAGAACTTGGACTGTGTGATTGGCAGTGTGAATCTGCTACGTGCTTTGGGAGCAGCAGGATGCCGCCGTGTAATCCTGGCTGGCACCTGTTTCGAATATGACACTGACATTGGATACCTCGTCGAGAGCAGTCCCATTCGCCCCAGGAGCCTCTATGCTGCCTGTAAATATGCGCTCTTCCTGATTGCAGAGCAGTTCCTGCGAGAGCAAAGGATGAGCTTTGCTTCAGGACGAATCTTTTACCAGTATGGTCCCTGGGAAGACGGTCGTCGCCTTGTCCCATTGGTTATCAGAAAACTCTTGGCCGGCGTGTCGTGTGCCCTAACGTCGGGTGAACAGATCCGGGGTTATCTGTACATCGAAGACGTGGCTAGTGCGCTCTGGGCGATTGCCAAGTCTGGCGTTGAAGGACCGGTAAATATTGGGTCTTCGAATCCGACTTCGGTCGCGGACATTGTACGGGAGATTGG
>CAZNOV010000248.1:1380-1773 GCA_964574725.1 uncultured Nitrososphaera sp.
TACGCAAAGCTGGTTGGCGAAAAAACCAAGTATGACATTGAAGGTATCACTGTGGTTGATTCAGAGCGGGATCTGGTCGTGCTCAAGATTTCTACTCCCCGCTCGCAAGTGCTTCCACTTGGCAACAGCGATGCCGTTCAGGTTGGCGAGTCTGTTTACGCCGTGGGGAACCCGCAAGGCTTGGAAGGGACTTTTTCTCAAGGCATTGTTAGCAGTATTAGGGAGGTTGGCACTGACAAGCTCCTGCAAATCACAGCACCCATTTCGCCAGGGAGCAGCGGCGGCCCAGTGCTGAACGAAAAGGGAGAAGTCATAGGTGTTTCAGTCGCGACCTTCAGACTCAGAATTGACACCTTGTCGCCATAACACGAGTTATTAGGCGGCTTTACAAGC
>CAZNOV010000249.1:0-1758 GCA_964574725.1 uncultured Nitrososphaera sp.
TGACTCGTACTGTAGGCTGTGCATCCCGCCGACCGGAAACCAGCCGCTTCTTGCTGCAAACAGCAGCGCCAGAAGAGAGAGCAAGATCTGCGGAACGGAAATACCCAGGAAAACAGAAAAACCAGAAAGACGATCCATCCAAGTATTTCGGTAGACTGCAGCGAATATCCCAACCGGGATGGCAATAAGCCAGATCAGAATTTCCGAAGAAACGGAGAGGATCAACGTGTTCAGGAAGCGATCTGCAATCAGACTCGTTACCGGTGTCTTGTTTGCGAAAGAGTAACCGAGATCCGGCAGTTTCAAGCCAAGAGGGAATTCCAGAGGAGAGAGACGGTAGAGCCACAATGCATACTGGATAAACCAGGGTTTGTCCAGTCCGAAATCTTGCCGCATCTTGGCAATTCGTTCGGGTGAAATCTGCGGGTTGAGGGACATCGTAGTGAGAAAATCGCCTGGAGTGAGGCTGATCAGAAAGAAGGAGATGAAAGTTACTCCCAGCAAGACCGGGATCAGGCTGAGCAAGCGAGCGAGAATGAACCTTCGCATACAAACCTTTAAATTTCTAAATCCTGTAAAACATTGTAAACAAAATAGCGTCGTAGGGGCAGTGCATTCGCCATCGGGATGCCTATAGTCTACGATGCGCAGCCGGCCTTCTGGAATCCGCACAGGACCGAATTACTCACGCGAATGCTCTGCCCTGCCTGCAAATGGCACACAAGGCAATAGTAGGGCAGGCCTCCGTGCCTGCCATTGTTTCAAGGGAGTTTCCGGAACAAGATTCGTTGTTGCAAGTTCAGATTTCAAGTATTCTTGGATAGTTTTGAGGTGCCATCTGATACTAAGTATTTGTATTAAGGCAAGATTGTTGGTCTTCCTATTCACAGTCTTTCCAATATTTGCTAGTTCTGAAGACTCGAGTGGCGCATTACTGCGATATTTGGGACATGCATCTTTCGAATGGATCTTGCCTTCCGGTAGACGTATCATCATTGATCCATACCAGAATTCGTTAGGATCCTATTGGTTTACGGAACCATTTCCGCAGATGGAAGCTGACCTCGTGCTGGTCACACATGACCACTTCGATCATAATGCGGTAAGTAGGATATCAGGACATCCTCGCGTTCTTGACGAGCCAGGTCTGCTCAGCGATTCAGAGTATAGCGTACAGGTAATCAATGGCCATCACGCTCGGTTCGAAGAATATCACTTCGACAAGAATCTCATTTTTGTGCTCGAAATGAACGGTGTCCGCTTCTGCCATTTGGGAGATAACGATGCAAACATAACGGACGATTTAATGCGTCAACTGGGTCGCGTTGATCTCCTGATGATTGAAGTCGATGAGTCGGAGCATCTGTTAAGCCTGGACGAGGTTTCGACTGTCGGATTCTTCGCAAAAAACAAAAAATACGCCGGTAGCGGTGGCGAGAGCAGCGGGAGTAAGGGAAGGGGCGTTATCGCCAGTAGAGTTCGTCGGCGTTCCAGAGGGTGCGGTGGCGGGATAAGGTGGGCTTCAAATTGCCGATCCCTTCGCGCGCACAAACAAAAATGTAAGGCGTGACGGTGTAGATCATCGGCTGTTGCTCGGCCATGATCCGCTGCACCTCATTGTAGTGCGTCTTGCGCTCAGCAAAGGCGAATGTGGACATCGTCCTCTGCATGTACTCGTCCAATTCCTTCTCCCCTGTCTCTTATCACATCTCCGAGCCCACGAGACTAGGCATGATCTCGTATGCCGTCTTCTGCTTG
>CAZNOV010000250.1:0-1751 GCA_964574725.1 uncultured Nitrososphaera sp.
TCCTTGATGAAGTCCCGATAGATCCAGCGATAGATTGACTTGGCGCTCAGCAATGTTACCGAGGCCAGCATCGTCTTGACTGCGGCGATCTGCCCAAAGTCCGAGTCCTCAAATTCAAATGGGCCGTACGAAATTGCCTTTCTCCCAAGCTGAATCGGCGGGATGCCGACTACGCAGTCAGTGATTTTCCTGCCGGTCATGAGGAAGGGGACTTGATCTCCAGCAGGGTACGCGAACCTTGCGCTGTCCTGTTCAGAGACCTGAAGCTCTGCGAACTTGTCGTAGACGATAGAGTAGAACGAGTTCATTAGACAACGGACTCTGCTACCTTTGCTTCACGTTCCTCAGTATCGTCTTCATGAGGAGCAAAGCTCGGACTGGTAGCAGCCCTGATGATCCTTCTGACGACTTCTTGCGTCGCCATTTCGTCGCTCGTTGTAGACACGATGGTTTCCTCGGCGGCCTTCGGGACATCCAGTCCGTCAGCCACCAGAGTCGCCCAGTTGATCAGGTCGCCTATGGACGGAGCGTACGGAAGGTCGCCCTTCTTGTAATTGGCTCTGAGCTGGGCGGCTATTCGCACCATCTGACTGGCCACTTCCCTGCTGACCTTGCCTCTTTCCACAATAAGGTCTACCTCGTTCTCGCTTGCCCTTGATCCTACACTGAGGTAGTCAAAGTTGATCCACACGCTCAACCTTCTCCTGAATGCGGCGTTGAGGGGCTTGGTACCGGCAAACTCGACAGAGAATGGGTTAAGGCTGATTATCACATAGCTGAGCGGGTGCCTGGGTATGATCTCGTTGTCCTTTTCGTTCAGAACAATGTGGCCTCTGGTGTCAAGGAGCGGGTTCATCCTTGTGGCAACGTCTTGCTTCATCATGTTGGCCTCGTCAAGGTACAGGATTCCGCCCTGCCTGCACCATGACACGATCTGGCCGTCAATCCAGTTTTCCTTCCCAAGGCCGATGTACCTTCCGAAAAGATCGAAAGAAGTGGTCTGCAGACCGCAGTTTATCTCCCAGAGAGGGAGGCCCGCGAGTTCCGCGACGAGATATACAATGTGCGTCTTGCCTGTCCCGCTGGGTCCGATGAGCGCGCACTGCCTGAAGTGGTGGAGTGCGCGCATTATCCTTTCAACATAATTTTCCCCCTTGTCGACGTATGCAGGGGTGTGCTTTGGTATGAGCTCGGAGATACCGTCCGGAAAGGCGAAGCCTTGCGCGAGATCATAGCGCTCCACGTTGTATTTCTTTCTCAGTGGAGATTCGTAGGATTTGAGGCGGGACATCTGAACCGTAATCTTTGATTGCTGGTTGAACGTCCTCAGCCTTGTGATAACTTTGTTGCTCATGCCGGTTAGCAAAGCATCTTTTCCAGTATAGTCCATGGCTCGAGGTATCTGAGGACGTGAGAATAAAAATCGCTTCGTGTGTAGCTCGAAATTACACGCATAGTTCTTTTGCGGAGCCACCGATATTTACCGTATTGTCATCGCAATCAGTTAGCTCAGGACCTCAAATAGAAGTGTCCCTGAACAGCGTCTTCGCGTCAAGAAAGCGGAATACTGAGGAAGAAAAGCAAGTTCAGCCAACCATGCTTCCAAGCAACTTTCAGGTTTACACAAAGATCGACGAGGAAGTAAGGAAGGACAACAGGCTCGTGATATCATTCCTGCTCACTCTGAACGACACGAAGGGTTTGGTCACGTATGAATTTCGCGGGATCTGCATGGTCCACGGAAATTCGGC
>CAZNOV010000251.1:0-1747 GCA_964574725.1 uncultured Nitrososphaera sp.
GAATCAATCGAAGACGAACGCGCGTCCCGCGACATCCTTCTAAAGTGCGCCGAGCTCGCAGAGGATGATACAGAGACAGCCGCTCTGCTAAAGAGCATCAGCGTCGACGAGGAACATCACATGAAGATCTTGGAGCACTTGTCCGAGCTTATTGAGTCATTCAAATAGCGACTTGTATAGGAAGATTAGGATTACTGCGACCCACGTAGGACTCCAAGTATTTCCTGACTGTGGCCAGCGGGTTTAACTCTCCTAAATATCCTGACGATCTTGCCCGACTTGTCCACGAGAAAGGTCGACCTGTTTACTCCCATGTACTCCCTGCCCATGAAGCTCTTGAGCCCGTAAACCCCGTATGTTTTTGAAGTCCTCTTTTCCGTGTCGGCTACAAGGGGATACGGGATCCCCATCTTGGTGCGGAATTTCTTGTGAGACTCTTCATCGTCAGGACTAATACCTACTATCTCAATGCCGGCATCTTTGAATTTCTTGTAGTCGCGTGTAAACTCCATTGCTTCTGTGGTGCAGCCAGTCGTGAAATCCTTTGGATAAAAGTAAACTACAACATCCATTCGGCCGCGAAGGTCAGACAGTTTAGCAGCCCTGCCGTCGCTGTATTTCATCGTGAAGTCCGGGGCAGGCGAGCCTTCAGCAAGCTCTAGGTCCTTCTCTTCCATGACAAATTCCGAATGGAAGGGAAATAAAACTCATCCGAAAACAAAGGTGTAGAACACAAAGTTGTCTGACCTAGGTATTACCTCAATTTCATGGGTTTGGGGTTCATCGGTTCTCACCAGATTGTGCATGAACGGCCAATCGACCTTGACGTGGCTCATGCTTCCATCGAGTATCGCATCTTTTCCCAGCTGATTTTCAGCAAGATGGCTGCCATCCAGCTTTATCTCTGCCCTCGCCGCTTTGCCGTCAGAAGAACCCAGAATGCAATGGACTCTTCTTGCTGAGCTGTATTTCATGATCACGGCCGGATTCTGTTCTTTTCCTCCAGATGAAAAGAGAACCCCTTCGCGCTGCCATGTCCACTTGCCGCGCAGATAAACCAGATTCATCTCATGCGAACCTGTGTCCACCACAACACTCGCAGAGTCGGGCTTGAGTGTCTGGTTGTTGCCAAAGCGCATCATGCGAGAATAGCCAACGCAGATCTCTGGAGCGATCCCCGGGTAGTGCATTCCGTAAGCGTCGTATATTGTGTCCTTAGGATCTTCGATTTCTTTTTCCTCGGGGGGCTTTTGTCCGGTTTCCTGCAAAAGCTCAATGATCGCGTCCTCAAAATCCCCGACGCCTCCGTGTCCGGCGTGCTCGTACCGAACGAATCCGTTGTAGTCTATCAGGACGTGCTTTGGCCAGTACATGTTTCCGTACGCTTCCCATGTCTTGTTTTCAGTGTCAAAAGCCACGGGTTCGTTCACCATATACTTCTCCAGTGCTCGCCTGATGTTTCCATGATCTCTGGCGAAATCATACTCTACGGAGTGAGCCTGGACGACCTGAAGACCGTACTTTGCGTATTTCTCGTGCATTCGCCTTATTATCGGAAGCATCCTAAGGCAAAAGATGCATGTGTAAGTCCAGCAGTCGAGCAGAACTACCTTTCCTCTTAATCCTTTAATTGATAGCGGTTCGGAATTGGCCCAGCCTGTTATGCTCTTGAATTCTGGTGCCTGGGTTGCCGGAATAATTTCCACTAAATCTGGCTCGGCTGCGACATGATATAATTGTTAGAAAA
>CAZNOV010000252.1:0-1728 GCA_964574725.1 uncultured Nitrososphaera sp.
GAGGTTTCATTATTGTTTAACAACGAACAGTTGCGCAAGTTCAAACTTGCCGACGGGATATACAGATGGCTCAGGACGCTATTGTATGGACGACTGATTGACGTCGAAACGTTTTGGCTCCATTTTGTCAAGGATAAGGCAGATGACAACTATTTTATCTTTGAATCCATCTACAGTGGCGATTACGGATTGGAATACGACACGATACATGAGGACAGGCCTCCAGAGGTGCCGAGGAGGAAGATTAAGTACTATTTCAGCGATTACTACCACCCGATCGTCTTTGTAAATACTTCAAATCATGCCATGGCGCCGCATGATAACAACCACGATTTATGGAAATGGGAATATGTCCCGTGGGTCGACCGGGCACCTATAGTGCTGGGAAAAAAATCGAGGCGGGAAATTAATAGTGAATACAAGTCGTTTCTTGACAGGATCCTTGGCAGGTGATTTAGAGATAACACAAGATAATCATTCTCGCCTTGGGCAGGAGCTTCGGTTAATTTCCAAAAAAATAGAGCGCTTCATATCAGAATACCTCACGAAGAGCAGTGCCAAAGGCTTGGTCATTGGGCTGAGCGGCGGCCTCGACTCTTCAGTAGTTTTGAAACTCTGCGTGAACGCCGTAGGGCCGGTCAAAGTGCTCGGCTTTGTGCTACCCAGCAGGCACACGCCGCAGGAAGATATCAAGGATGCCACCGAGCTCGCTGCTGCACTCAAAGTGACGTATTGCGTTATTGATATTGATCCGATAATTGAAAGGTTCGCTCAAGTCCTGCCGGATGACAAGAGGGCGATTGGAAACTTGGCAGCGAGGGTTCGCATGAGCATCCTGTATTACCATGCGGCGATCAACGGCTACCTAGCGGTAGGGACCTCAGACAAGAGCGAACGCGAAACCGGCTTCTTTACGAAATTTGGCGATGGAGTCGCAGACATCCAGCCCATTGCGGACATGTACAAGATGCAGGTCCGGGCGCTCGCCCACTTTCTGAAACTGCCCACGTCAATAGCAGAAAAGAAAAGCAGCCCGAGGCTGTGGGAGAACCATTTCGCAGAGGAGGAAATTGGCATGAGTTACGAAATGATAGACCCTATACTCCAGCTACTCGTCGACAAAAAGAAACAGCCCCAGTTCATCGTAAGGAAGCTAATGGTTCCATTGAAGGATGTCCAAAGAGTCAAGGAAATGGTTGACAGGAGCGCGCACAAAAGAAACCCTACTCCGTATGCAAAACTGGGATGATGGTGGACATGACAGGACGTTGTTTTTTCGAGTGCAGATATCCCGATATGCTGCAATACACGTTGCTGTATGCTCAATGCAAGAGCGAGCGTTGTGCCTCATCAAAGGTCTTTAGTTCGAGACCTAGGTCGATTGCCAAGGCCACAAATATGGCGTCATAAACTGTGCACTTTTTCGTAACCGCAAGTTTGTAGGCCTCACCGGCGATCTTTTCGTCGGGAATTACGAGCCGAATTGTTTCCGTAGACACGAGCTGAAACAGGAGATCAAGATACTCTCTGCCGTCACTGATGTCGTGTAATACGGCTTCGTGCTTCCAGAGCGAATTGGATACCTCATAAAGCGCGAGCTCGGGAGCCACAATAATGTCGTGTTCTAGCAAAGATGCATCCTTCAGCAGGCCTTCAATTAGGTAGCTGCTGTCTGCAACGATTGCTTCCTTATCTGCGTCGATCTTCGTTGATAAGTGCGACCTCTTC
>CAZNOV010000253.1:0-709 GCA_964574725.1 uncultured Nitrososphaera sp.
AAAGCTCGACACGGAGCGACGAGGAAGAATCGAAGGACATCTTCTCGCCTGCGAGGAATGTTCAGTCGCCTTTGCCGAGGAAATAGACCAAGCCCTTGCACGAGGCGACCTCCCTCAGCCCGACGTGCCGCCCTTATTGATACCTGGTGTCTTAATGAATGTGTCTGGACGTGGAGTGGTAAAGGCATGGCTGTGGGAATCGGTAAGGCGTGAAGGAAAAGCAGCTCTGGAGGTGACGCAGCGAGCGGCGGCAGCAACGACAAAGGCTTTTGGAGAAGAAGTTACTGAAATCGGACGAAGGTGGAAGGAAGCGAAACAATTGCTAGACAACTTGAAACATTGGCTACAAAACTCATTCCCCCTGTGGCAATCTGCCGCAGAACCTGAGCCTATACCCGCGATGGGTGTTAGGGCTGTTCGTGTTCGTGGTGGTAGGGCTATGACTAGGGCTATGATTCAGATTCAGCCCCTTAACGAGGCGTGGGAGCCAACGGGCACGGAATCGGCTGGAGAAGTCGAGCAAGGTCCTGTCTTTACTGCAGACGGGAAGTTCTTTTTCACAGTGACCTCTGACGATAAGCGCTGGGAAAGGCAAAGGCTGATTTGCACCGTACGACTCGTGGAGGATCAAGCCATCCGCTTTGATACTGATATCCAGTCCACATCTGACAGAACCCGCTGGCGAGCCGAATTTCGAGCTGAGGAATTG
>CAZNOV010000253.1:719-1718 GCA_964574725.1 uncultured Nitrososphaera sp.
GGAATTGCCTGCTACAGCAGAGGATATACTAGTTCCCCTGGAGCGCGTGAGGCTTTATCTTGTTGTACCTCGTAGAGAGGTGTCGGCTGATTTTCTGGGGTAGAGGATGCGACATAAACGGGCAGCTCAGAAGAGCAGAGGTAACCACAATGAACCCAAAAGACCTAAAGCTCTGTATCTTTCGCATTGTGGTACAGCGCCGCAAGGATGATCGACAGCCCAGCAAACGGCGGAAGGAAAACACGTCGGGCACAGGCTTCTTCATCTGGCATAAAAGCCGTAAAGCCCTGGGCTTAACTTGCTGGCACGTGGTTAACCCGTCCTCACCATACTGGCCACCGGGGAAAGTCCTGATCGAATACTCCGGTGTCATCTACGAAGCGACGATTCTCCGAGATAAAAGCCGTCCCGATCAGGATCTTGCCGTGCTAGAAGTCGATATAGGGCACGTCAAAACTGTATCATTGGACCTCGAATGGCATCGCGGAGACCGGGTCTATGTCGCAGGCTTCCAAGAGCAGGACAAGCTTTCAAAACCTGACGAAATCAACGGTAGCATTGCCCAAGCTAATCCCTACGTACATGTGACCTTTGAGCATGATATACAGCAGGAAGTGATCAGATTCATCCCCGACGGCATCCAGCTTCGTCCCAGCGTCAGCGGCGCCCCCATCTTAAACATTGAATCGGGAAAGGTTTGCGCTGTAGCAACCGGATACCGGCAAGAGAGGCCTGGACGCCAACATAGTGGGTATGGCATCGAGCTCAAGCATCTCTACAGCGAAAGTTGGCCAGGGTTCAAAGATCTTTGCCCGCCCAGGAACTTTGACTCACTGGGTAGACGAGTGCCCTCACCCTCTGAGCCCAAGAGGCTGACGAATATACCCCCGCGTAACCCATTCTTCACCGGGCGCGAGAAGATTCTAGAGGACCTGCACAGTGCACTTAGTACTGCCCGCAGTAATTACGCAGCGAGTTGCGCGGGCGGGGGCGCGCCGA
>CAZNOV010000254.1:0-1713 GCA_964574725.1 uncultured Nitrososphaera sp.
CGCCGGGCTTGAGGCGCAGCACGGGCTCCCGCGCGGCGAAGGTCGGATGGCCTACGGTTGGTTTGAATGTGTGACGCGTCTGAGCCAGGACGGGCGCGGCCAGCAGCAGCATCATGACCACGCTCAGCACCACCAAGAAAGAGATCACTCTATACTGCTGTCGTCGTTTCCTCATAATCTCCTCACCAAATGAATTGCACTTTGAGCGGTCAGCATCGTCATCTTCTACATATCAGACAATCGCTCATTCATGCTTGCAGAGCAAAAATCATTTTAATGTCTTACGTGTTTGCGAAGTGCCAAGGGTATTTGAGTGAGCGAAGAGAGCCGCAAACACGTTGCTAGCCGAAGTAAGAACCATTCATTTAGTCGTGATTTCAATCTGTCCATCTCTATCGGTTATAACGACCATATACTTGTATCCTAAGTACCAATTCAAGATTAAAGCGATCCAACCAACCGGACCCATCAGCAAGTACAGCAAGAAAGTTAACGGCGGACGTTTCCATTTGACCATCTCAATAACATCCGGCTCGATGCGGGAGATGCTATATCTCTCGTTGAGATACGTTTGGACGTATTGTTGGAACTTATCAGGGATCATACATGCCGCCTATTCGGCTAATGACGTACCGATGAACCACTTCGTATAATCTCCCAAAATGGGAATTAATGCGAAGTTCTGCGTTTATCCCCAACTCCAGACGAATCCTCATCACCTCTCCCAAACATACACTCGGAAAATTTAGCACCGGTGGTCATAGTTTTCAACCCAGGCATGGCTGTTTGCAAGGCAAAGGCCAGTTGGCCTCAGGGTCAGTGGGTGGCGACGTCCGTCAATGTGACTTCAGCCCGCAAACCGCTTGTGGGGCCATGCGGCAGCATCCCGATCATTCTTTGCCGACCTTCTCCCGAAGCTTTTCGATAAGCTCCTTGACCTGGTTCAGAGAGGTGCGCACATCTTCCTCAGTTATGCCACTCTCGACAATAAAGGGATATCGCTCCACAAAGTAGAAGGCGGTGATCTTTTGGCATGCCTCCCGAAAGCCCTCCAAAGAGGCATCGTAAGTGATCGCCTGATCAAGAAGCGCATCCCGGTTATGAAGGCGCTCGAGTTGCCATCCCTGGGAAAGCAGCAAGGCCTTAAGAAACTTCTCCACAGCCTGCTGGAGGCAGAATCCAGCCAGCTCCGGATCATCCTCATCCAGAAGCCGTTCCACCCGTTCCAAATCTTTCTCGGCAATGCGCCTCCAGTCAGCCGGATACAGCGATTCCTTACGCGGCATATAAAACCTCTCCCTTCTCCAAAATCTCCGCGATGAACTGATCACCAATGGCCAAACGGTTCTCAATCTCTTGGGGCGTCAACACCAGAGTCTCCACCGGAATCGCGCGATGGGTGCCAGTCAGGATACGTTGAACGGTGACCCAGCGATCAATGAAGCGGTCCATGGTCTCTTTGATAATCAGCAGGTCAATATCACTGTTTGGCCTCGGCTCTCCATAAGCGTGCGAACCGAACAAAATCACCTTCTGGGGAGCATACTCAACGATGAGTTTCTGCAACATGCTCTGGATAATCAGCCTTCTGTCTTCAGAACCTCTCATCGCATAAGCCTCCAAATCCTTCGGTTAACCACCAGTGCGTTTTTTTCGTGATCAGAGCGTCGAAAGTTGCTCCAACCGGTTCAGCCATTCGCGCAGTTCCTCAAC
>CAZNOV010000255.1:0-1689 GCA_964574725.1 uncultured Nitrososphaera sp.
CAAGGCGTTGAGGCACGAGCTGGACGTTACCGCAGTTTCGGCCCACGCCTACGCGTATCTGGAGGATCACGCGATCCTGAAAAGCGGCGGCAGTTTTGGGCTGGGTTACGGGCCAATTGTGATAGCGAAATCGGAGATGACAATGGATCAGCTGCGTCGTGCCAGGATAGCGATCCCTGGAAAGATGACATCTGCCTACCTACTCCTAAGGCTGGCCATAGGAAATTTCGACGGAAAGGAGAAGCCTTTCGAAACGATCCCCGAAGCTGTCTACTCTGGCGAGGCAGATGCCGGGCTTGTGATCCACGAGTCGCAGATAGTATACGACAGAGCAAAATTTGTCAACGTGCTCGATCTCGGGAGGTGGTGGTCAGAGTCCACCGGAGGGCTGCCCGTCCCGCTTGGAATTAACGTGGCGAGCCTGCGCCTGCTTGACAAGCAGGCCGTGCACGAATTCAGCGAGTTATTCACAAAGTCGATTTCCTACGGCCTCGCTCACGTGGATGACGCAGTGGAGTTTGCAATGCAGTATGCGCGAGGGCAGCCCAAAGAAACGATAACGAAATTTGTAAAGATGTACGTCAACGATTTTAGCCTGGACATGGGTATTCTGGGGGCTCACGCAATCGAAAAAATGTTTGAAATGGCTCGCAAGAACGGCGTGCTAGGCAAAGACATAGTTGTTAGTGTTGTTTAGCATTATCTCTCATGACATTAGGCGGTACCATTCCAGGTAATGGAAACCTTACGATTGAGACTCCCTCGGGTTCAGATAGAGCATGTAAGGCACTCTAGGGAGAGGGTCTCTTGACTCGTCTATACTGATCAAACGATAAGCAAGTGCTATATGATGCCGGCAAAAAGAAACGTCTGTAATTTCGCGAACTAGGTAGGTAATGGTAAGATGAGGAAGAGAATTGCCTTCGTGGCTGGATTTCAAGGGAGGTCAGCATGAATGTACAATAGCAGCGTCGATGCACTCGCGCAGCTGCTGATGAGCCGCGATGAGGCAACTAGCCCGCCAGAGGGTTCTGAGGTGGCTTCCGTCTCATCAAAGATAGGCATTCTCAGGAACGGCATTAGCCACTGCTGCGTCGAGGTAAAATTGAAAAATGGTATGGAATACCGTATAGAAGCTTTTGGAGTGGAAGCAGAAGAGCTCCACCGGATGGCGGTGCGACCTTCGGCATGGACTCCATTCCACTAGCGGTAGGCTAATGGCAATCGTCACCAGCTCTTTCGTGGGAGTAGCTAGTGATGCGGAACTGCATTACATGATAATAAAGTTCAGCGGTCAGGTCGTGAGCTCTTCCGGGCTTTCAGCGTCTGAGCGTCGCTAGATCGCATTCAGGTAAAGATAAGGAAGGAAGCTATGCTGTTTAGAGTCTTCGCAGGACGTTAAAGAAGGTATCCCTCTGGGCCGGCTCCCTCCTGATCTCCCTTACCAGGCTGGCCAGCTCCTGTAGTGACGTGCCGGACTCTTTGCCGGCAGCCCTGAATATCTCCTCCGAATAAGCGGTCCCGACCATGTCATTTCCTCCGTACGACAGCGCCACCTGTGCAACCTTTTTGCCAAACGCCACCCAGTAGACCGAGATATTGTTCAGCGCGTTTGCCAGCAGGAGCCGCGACACCGCAATTACCCTCAGATCATAGGGCGCCGGGCTTTCCGCGGTGACCAGCCCTTTC
>CAZNOV010000256.1:0-1652 GCA_964574725.1 uncultured Nitrososphaera sp.
CTCCAGCTCTACTGCGAAGGCGCTCGCGAAGCGGCTCGGCTTCCTTGCAATTAGGGAATTGGCTCAACAACCGATCCAACGCCCGGCGGGCAACAAAGTGAAGATCTCCCTTGCCATCTTGTGAGACATCATCGGCATGGTCGATTCGCATCTGGACTATCTCTACATGGACTTCTTCCCGGTGAGGATAAAGCTTGGCTAACTCATTGGCGTGTTCATTTGCAGCAGGCCAGTCCCTGGCCTTCCGAAGGGCCCGGAGGAGGTCGATGCGATACTCCAGAAGCTTGGCGCGCAGCTCAAATGCCAAAGCATGCCATTCGCTGCCGACGCGCTCATTGCGCTCAACTGCACCGAGGTGAAAACTGAGGACGACTCCCAAGGCATCTTCCGCTTTGCGCAGCGAATCCATGCGAGACAAGTAGTCCCTGGCATCCATCGGCTCCTGATCAAGTTTCTTTTGAAGAAACTCAGTCACCTTAAAAACGGCGTGTTGTTCGTAGTATTCAATCCGAACCAGGTCGGATCGGGTGACGGTGAATGTCTTGCCTTTTTTCCATTTGTCAACGAAAGGTTGGAGCTGCCTGACTCCCTTGAAAGTGGGCTTGGTCCCGAGGAATTCGGCGATCGGCTCCACTTTGTGGGGATAGCCAGCACGCATGATCACCCGATCGTGGGGCACCGACAGTTCCGTAAACAATTCATAAACGGCAGCGTTCTTGGTTTGCTCGGCTGCCGCGGCCAGGTCGGCAGGTTTGGTGGGTCGTGGGCGGCCGGCAGGCTTTGGCGCTTCCACTTCCTCTTCGGAGATCTTCTTGGGTGTTAATTCCTTCTCCTCCTTTTTCGGTTTGCCGGTTGGGTCCTGGGCCGCCAGGCCGCCCGTCAGGCATGCTGCAAGGGCCAGGAACAGCAGGCGAAAGAGAAGCACCGTAAAGAAATCGAGCCGGGGCTTGTCGAATAAGAGCTTTTTCATCGAAGAATCCTGAATGGAGGCCGATACTTGCCGCTACGATCATGGGTTTATTATAACGTAATGCAGATGGGCTGCTAGCGCCGCGGAGGTTTGAGTTTTTGCGTGCTCATATTCCCCACTTCCAGAGTTACATGCGGCATAGCCGCCGCCAGAGCCAGATGAGCACGGATGACCGTCTGTACGTGCGACATTCGAGATTTTGCCTCGGTGAGTGTTCTTAGCACAAACTGGCTGCGTTATTGCCCTCGAGGATTTGTGACAATCCCTGGTATTGGGCCGGGATAATCAACACCGTATGGTTAGGTTTTAGGAGCAACTCCATGCTGCGTACTTGCATCTGTGCGGTTTTGGCATTGATGATCTGTGTGGTCGGCCTGATTGGCGCCGAGTTCAAAGGCAAGTGGAAAGGCGCGAAGGGAAAAGACTTCAAAGGCGTTTACATTATCGTAGTCAACGATAAGGACCAGGAGATCATTATGTACAAGGAAACCAAGGTCTACGACGCCGATGGCAACGAGGTTAAACCAAAGGAGCGCAAGAATGTGCTCAAGAAGGATGTCTCCGTGGAAGTCAAGACTGAAAAGAAGGACGACAAGGAGGTGGCCTTAGAAATCAAAGTCAAAAAATGACCTTGTCTGGCCTGATCCAATCAGGTTTGTAATGCAGATGCCCGGCGCTAGGC
>CAZNOV010000257.1:0-1650 GCA_964574725.1 uncultured Nitrososphaera sp.
CTTCTTGACCTCTTGGGATGGTTGGATCAAGCACCATTCCCAGATCATAACTCTAGAGTTGTGCCTCTTCAGGTTTGACCGAGGCTCCGCCTATAGTAGGTATAAAAGCACTCTCTTGCAGTACGTCCTTGAACTGCTGCCAAATTTGTTGAGCGAGTTCACTCTCCGGTTCATGCTCAGGAACAAAAGCACGCAGAACTACAGCCGGGGGAGTTTCGCGTATAATGCGGCTCAGCAGATCTTTTATCAAAGACAAAAGCTGTGACCTCGTGTCACCCCTGACATGTTGACGGCTCTGCTCGACCTCAAATGAGGCGTGTATCAAAGCGTGGAGTAGTTGTGTTTTGTCCCGAGATGGGAAGCACAGACGGCAACTACCCCTTTCCGTGAGAACCGTTGCCCAGTGTTGGCAACTAGAAGGGCCTTTTCAGTCAAATGGATAAGACACTTCTTATCATCCAGCATTATTTTTTCGCGTCTCGCAAAGCTCTGGAGGCACGGCAATCCTGTCTCTAAGGAAGCTCGAGGGAACATGCTTCCTGGACTAGTAGTCTGTTACGTTGATTTTGATAGAAGTCATTCTGAGGAGCATAGCGACGAAGAATCTCGCCATCAGTCTGTCGTTTCATGAGATTCTTGGCCTCCGCTGCGCTGCGGCTGCTCAGAAACAAAACTTTCTACTCCCCGCCTCCCTCTGGATTCCCGCCTGCGCGGGAATGACGTTCCCCCTTGTTTCTGCTCAGGTGCTTAGCGTGCAGCGCTATGGGGGACTCAGAATGACAACCCTCATCTTCATTGTGAGAAAGTATTAAATCAGATTGCACGACATTGGGACACTGCCCGGAGTAGTGGGTAGGGACGAACCTTGTCTTCGCCCTGCTGGGTGCGACCTCCTGATGGGCGATCACAAGGATCGCTCCTACCCAGTGTGCTAATCTTTACCTTCTGATTTAGGTTCTCTCACTCGACCGTCACGCTCTTTGCCAGGTTGCGAGGCTGATCCACGTCCGTGCCGCGATAGACAGCGATGTGATACGCCAACAACTGCATAGGGATCGTGAGCAGAATCGGCATGAGCAAATGATTCGTGGCGGGCACCTGGATGACTTCCCAGGCAATGTCTTCAAGCTCTGGCGAGGGGGAGTCCGTGATAGCGATGATTCGTCCACCACGCGCTTCGACTTCTTTCATGTTGCTCAACGTCTTGGCGTACACCGGGTCTTTTGGCAGCAAGACGACGACCGGCATCTCGTCATCGATCAGCGCAATGGGGCCGTGCTTCATTTCTCCCGCTGGATAGCCTTCGGCATGAATGTAGGAAATTTCTTTGAGCTTCAGCGCGCCTTCGAGCGCGATCGGATAATTCACCCCGCGACCGATGTACAGGAAGTCTTTGGCGTGCCCATATTTTTTGGCGATCTTTTCGATCGCTTTTTCCTTTGCCAGGATCTCACGCACCTGAACCGGCAAGTTGACCAAATCCGCCAGGAGGCGACGCCCCTGCTCCTGGTTAATGGTTCCCCGTCGTCGACCTAAATACACCGCCAACAAGTACAGCGCGGTCAACTGCGTCGTAAATGCCTTGGTCGAAGCGACGCTGATTTCCGGCCCCGCATGGGTGTACAAGACAAGGTCCGCCTTGCGAGGAAT
>CAZNOV010000258.1:0-1612 GCA_964574725.1 uncultured Nitrososphaera sp.
TCCTAACAACATCGGGAAGCTTTCTGCCGAATCAGAGGAGTTCTACGAATCACTGGACAAGGTCATAAAGGAGTGCAATCGCGTACTCAGGTCAGGGAAGACAATCGGCTGGCTAATCGGCGACCAGTGGGTGAAAAAGAAATTCACGCCGGTGGGATTTCGCGTTTACCAGCTCTTGTGTAAGTATTTTGAGACTGTCGACATCGTATCTGTTGCACGGCGAAGCCAGACATCCAACACTGGAATATGGCACAACCGGGCCCTGAGATTCAACTTTTACCTCCGGGGCTTCAAGTACCTCTTCATAATGAGAAAGCCCGCTGAGGGAGAGCGGCCTACTAAACGAAAGATCACTTGGAAGCAGTACGCAAGATAGCGATGTACCTGAGGATGCTGTATCATCGGCCCGATCTGTGTTGTCCAAATTGGCCGGATGTTGGCTGATCTTTTCGGACCCGTGAACTTTATCTATCCAGTCCGAACTGCGCTGTGTTTCTCTATGACCTCTTCTATTGTCTCGTTCAGGGCGGCCTCCGCTATTTTCTAAAATCAACTTCATGTTGGCTGTATCATGAATTCGATCCTTCTCTATTGCGGCTCCAGCATCATGTTCAAGGCTACGTATGTTCTGGACGCTATCCACGGTTCTGTCAGCCAGCTGATAGTCACGCCGGAGAAAAGCCTCTACCGAGTCACTCAATACAGCAAGGGCCAGCTGGCTCATCTTCTCCACCTTTTCAAGAGAGTCCTTTGGTAGTTTGTCCTTCAGCTTGGTTGCCCTCTCCGCTATGCCGCACGCATGGTCGGCTACCCTCTCGATGCTCTTTACAGCAACGCGGTAGCTGAGGCAATCCGACGGATTCTTTAGCCCCATTTCACGCAGAACCCTCCCGTTCTGGATAGCCATCACCAGGTTTCTCAGGATGTAGAGGCTGAACCTGTCCACCTCGTCGTCCGACTTGTGCATTGAAGAAGCAATCAGGTACATCCTTCTAATCGCGGTGTTGACCGAAAGCTCTGGCAGCGAAAGCAAGACCTGCAGGGTAATGTTGTCGGATGCATCGGCAATCATTTCCGTGCCGACCAAGTTTCGTCTGACCACTTCCCTGATCGCGTCGCGCAGCGCGGGGCTTATCCTTCCCGATTTCATCTTCAGGTGGATGATGTTGTAACCGGCAAGGTACATCGACACAACCTTGCGCTTGATGGTGCTGCTGCCCTCGCTTGGCACGATTATGGCAGTAACCTCGCTGGCAGATCCTGATGACACGGCAGAAACCGGAACAATAGACAGCGAATTGTCGAGCTGGCGAACGAGAGTGACCTGGTCGCCAGCCTTCACGTGCATTTCTTCAACCCATCTCTTGGGAAGCGACAGAACGTAGGTCGACCTGCCCGTGAACTGCACCTTTCTGACTTCTCTGTCCTCCGTTCCGGTTCTCACTGTGGATTGTCTTGGCACTATGAATAAACAGTTTACGTGAATAGACTATATGCCACTATATAGCAATATTTTGTCTATATAGAGTCTACCGCCTTGGGCTTGACGCGCCTGTCGCACGACAACTTCTCAACGAAGTTCCCGTTTGAGCCGACGAATCTTGAACCCCAA
>CAZNOV010000259.1:0-1600 GCA_964574725.1 uncultured Nitrososphaera sp.
GGCCCATCTACTTCAATCAGAGGAGTCGTAAACGATGACTGGAAGTCGCCCTCAACGACTCGCCTGGAATTGTCAAGTGACCAGCCGACGAAATGCTGTCTAGTGTTCGAACCGGTGCCCTCATTCGATACAGTAATCGTGATATCAGAGGCAGCATCAAACCACTCGTCTCCAGTTGGTGAAGGCGGATAGTACATGACGTCCAGATTCTCTTCGCTATCGGTAATTGCAGACAGAGGATACTGCACAGTGGCTCGAAATGTTACGCTCCGATCAGAGTCGGCTGGCACGTCAAGCACAAAGCTTCCCCTGGCCTTTCTCGGAATCTCAATATTGGCCCCGTCATCAACCGAATAGGCAACTAGGTTATACCTGCTGGCTTCATTTCTGACCCAGGAGTAGTTTTGACTAAGAGTATACTTGCTGCTCGAATCAGCAAAGATCGTGTAAGACTCTGCGGTGTTGCCCTCAAACTTCACCTGCAACTGGTATTCTGGCTGCTCCTCTTGCGCGTAGCTGTGTCCTACTGCATAGCAGTATCCAATCAGCAGTGTTGTCGCTGCAACAAGGGCGGCAGTCTTCAGAATTCTATCCACCTTCGGTGATCTGTGCAACCTGAGCGTAGGACGCCGCTATCTTGGCATCGATTCTTTCCAGCTTTTCAGATAGGCTGTGTTTGAGCTCTTCGTATCTGCCTTGCTGAATCCTCCCTAGATCATAATCAGAATGGAGTTTCTTTAGTGCCTCCCGGCAGCCATTCTTCCTTGAAATGAGGATCAAGAAATCCTCAGAAATCGGCCAAGTTGATCTTGGTAACTCGAATACGTCTCCGATCGGCTCAGAATTATCGCCCCTAAAGCTTTCAATCTTTCTTACTTTCTGGAATCTGTATGCAGTTAGCAGGTACCTGACGTCATTTGGTGCGTAATGGAGCTTTTCCACGGTGCCGCATTTTATCAGGGTCTTGTCAACGGTGAGCCGTATGATGTCCTGCTTTGATTTGTCACTAGCGCCAAAGATGTCCTGCGCTATCTCGCCTAGCTTTACAGGCCCCATTCTTTCCGAACTCAACTTGGCAATGCTGTACAGGACCTTGTGGGTAAGCATCTCGCCACTCGAAGGTTCCAAATACTTGAAACATTCTTCTCTGAGATTTCTAATTTTTACAATACGACCCATGAGGTCTAGATCGTCTATTACCATTGCTCGTTAGAATCAAGCTCGATCAAAGTTTCTTAAAGCCTCTTGTGTGAATGTTCTATACACTACAAAACCAAGATTTCCTTGAGAAGTAAGGAAATTTACCAAGAATTAGTCCGAATGTGTGAGGATTTTAGCGGTGTCGCAGCGTTGATCTCCTATGCGCCGTGAGAAGCATAGTGATGGCTATGGCCATGCCGGCTGAAAGAGGATTGAATGGGAATTCCGGCACGACAGAAGTGCCAACTATCCTTACAGCATTTGCGTCGTTTGGTTCCACTCTGATCCATGAATGGGTGGCGTTCCCGTGATACTCCCTAAATTCAAGCGTGTTGCCAGTGGGCCCGGTGACTGTGTAAGGTCCTCCAAGGAGGGCCCTCGGCATGATAGCGAGCATTGG
>CAZNOV010000260.1:0-1593 GCA_964574725.1 uncultured Nitrososphaera sp.
CTTCCCGCACGACATAGAAACACAGCAGGAAGCGGACGACCAGGCGAAGGCGCGTGACGAGGCGATTCCACTCTTGCGGGCAGTGTGCGCCACAGACAGAGACTTCCCCGAGTGCAAACAACTCGCCGTGCTTCCCACCTTTTCCTTCACTGCGAAGAATCCGCGATACTTGGACTCAAGCGACCCGTGCGTTCTCTGCCTGCACCACCTTCTCAGCAACTATCTGCGGGGTGAATTTGCTGGCATGGAGGGGTTAGCCGTTAGCAGAAATACCTTAACGGGTGTGCTAGCCGGTCTCGATGCTTTTGATAAGGCTTATTACCGAAGCCCGTTAGTTGTCTTAGGGCTGAACCCCTCACCTCGTGGAGGTAAGTGGGTCACTATCATATTTTCAGAGAAGCCTGATCGGGTTTTTGAGGCATGGGTTTATAAATATGCGGGGATGAGTGTAGACGAGCTAGGTGCGTGTGCCTTGCGGGCATTCTATGAACTCCCGCTGCGGAAGGAAGAGCTCCAGAAAATACAGAATTGGCTCGCTGAGTTTATTTATAGAGACCGTATTCCTGAGAAGGGTGGGAAAACTCACTCTGGGTGATGGAAATTTAAATTTTCCATCACCCCTCCTTCAGGAGTTGCTTCACCATAGCGAGCGCGGTGTCAGGAATTGCCTTTGCTATCTGGGCCAACGGGCGGTACCATTTGTGACTCTCCTGGCAGCTCTTCTGCTATCGCCTGAGCACCGCGCCGCTACCTGGTGAAGGCCGAAACCCCCATGAGGATCATTGATCGCGTGAGAACATGGGTTGCAAGTAGGTGCTGTATGCGCGAATCCGTAGACCCCATACTTTTCTTCGATCCGGACGACCCTGCGTTGAGAGAGAAGCTTGCGGCGCTGGAGCCGATGCCAGGATATTGCGTCTTCATCGATATTGTCGGCTCAACGCAAATGAAAGATCAGGGCATCGAGGACTGGGCTCGAGCAATTTACAATGCTTTGATTGCGAATCCCCGTTCGTTCCTGCCGCCGTCCGTGTGGCTACTGAAATGCATCGGTGACGAGCTGATGTGTTTCATCCCAAAGACGCTGATGGATTCTGGCGGGGCTACCCCTCTTCAGCTATTCGCACAGCTGTGCTCGATCGCTCGAGAGCCAGATCCTTTTTTCAGCAAGGTGAAGATCGCGGCATGCTACTGTACCAATGCGTACCCATTGACCTTCTTGAAAGGGATGCCTGACGTATATGGCAAGGACATTGATCTCACTGCTCGCTTGCTATCGAAGGCTGGCGAGGGGGAGCTGGTCATGAACGAACCATTTGTCCAGCAAGTGCGCGCCGACTACGTTGCCACAGACAATAAGGACCAGTTCCAAGAGGTTCAGCTCATCGTCGGGCCATGGCCGGAGCTACTCAAAGGGTTCTCTTCATACGTCAAAGTCTACAAATTACCTGCGGGGTAAAGATGGCTAGGGGGGTTAATAGGGTCAGGCTCTCGTTTCTAGACAGCCCTTATGTTGGATTGACTTGGTTTATACCACGATTTTTTGTCAAGCTGTGCAGGGCAGGTACAGAGGCCTGCCCTGTGCAAAGTCGA
>CAZNOV010000261.1:0-1567 GCA_964574725.1 uncultured Nitrososphaera sp.
AATTTATAAAGATTTTCTCTGACAGTAATGAATGAAAATAGTTGTCAGCTGCGGATTCCGCCAAGGTAAGGGATCTCATTCTTGAATATTTCCAGCTGGCCAAAACAAAGGAAATAGAAAAGATAGAAGGGTTCCTGGATCCGGCCTTCACAAAATTCGGCGATTCGCCGCCGTTTGATAGACGCGACTACGAAAGGGCACTGACGCTTGAGCAACTGCAGTTTGCTTCTATTTCCGACTATGATTTCAAGATCGAAGACATGAAGATCGAGCTGATTGGAGGAGTTGCTGCTGTTGCAACGTTCGTGCTGCAGAGCACCGGGATGATCGTTGACGACTATAGTTTTCGGGGCACTACGATAAACAACAGGTCCCGAATTACTCTGGTGTTGCGCAAAGACGATAACGGCAGATGGAGGATCCTCCACCAACACTTTTCAAAACTGTCAGGCTAATCAAACGATGTCGAGCGGCCTACCGTCTTGACTACCTTTTGGGGTTCCCTGCGAGCCGTCTTGTCCTTTTCCTTCTCCTTGAGGAATATGCCATATGCTTCCTTCGAGTCGACATCGCGGTGCACTATCGCCCTTACAGCCTTGATCATTGCGACGGGCCAGTCCGACTGCCAGATGTTCCGGCCCATGTCGACTCCAGACGCCCCGTGATGTATTGCGTCATACGATAGCTTTAGCGCTTCAGCTTCTAGCAGCTTTTTACCTCCCGCGATTATCAACGGCACTGGGCAGCCCTCGACGACCTGCTCGAAATCGTCACAATAGTACGTCTTCACGACGTGAGCGCCAAGCTCTGCTGCTATCCTGCACGCAAGCCCCAGGTACCGCGCATCTCTTGCCATTTCCTTGCCGACAGCGGTGACCGCGAGCACTGGGATTCCAAACTTTTCGCCCTCGTCCACGAGCTTGGCGAGATTTGCCAGGGTCTGGTGCTCGTACTTGCTGCCGACGAATATAGACAGCGCAAGGCATGACGCGTTGAGCCTTATAGCCTCCTCAACGGACGTGACTATGGTCTCCTTTGACAGGTCTTCCCCAATGATGCTTGTCCCGCCTGAAACTCTAAGAACTATCGGGATGTCCTTTTCAACGGGTACGGATGTTCGAAGAACTCCTCTTGTGAGCATCAGCGAATCAGCATAGGGCAATAGCGGCGCAATGGTTCTCCTTGGCACTTCAAGGCGCTCGGTGGGACCCAAAAAGTATCCGTGGTCGATAGCAAGCATCAGGCAGCGACTGTCTTCAGGACGGATAATCCTGGCAAGTCTGTTTCTCAACCCCCAGTCCATGAAATTATCAACTCAAAAAAGGGGTAGCCTTATTATTTATGGTTTCTATCCTTGCCCGCTCGTGACAAGAACCTTCATGGCATCTTTTGCTTCGTGCGCGCATCTGACGGCATCGGCGGCATCGCCTATGTCAAATCTATGCGTTATGAGCGATCCGATATCAACGCGACCTTCGGCGATAAGTTCGATGGCCTGGTTTGTTTCGATTTCTGAGGCGGCGTAGCTTGGGATTATCGAGTGCTCGTCTGAATACAGCCTGCTCAT
>CAZNOV010000262.1:0-1563 GCA_964574725.1 uncultured Nitrososphaera sp.
AGTTTCCGCCCAGTGTCCCGTCAGGCCGCAGAGCGGATTAAATCCTTAACGTTAGCCCGCACATAGCGACAGAGCACCCAATTAGTGGGGAAGGAAGATGGACCGCTCAGAGTGGCTCAAAGAAAAACGACGCTTGAACGAAGCGCAAGAAGATACGATTTATGCCCCCATCTATGATGACCATTGGGGAACCATTTCCCCTACCCATCATCAGTTTTTCCAGCGCTTCTTGAGCCTGTGTTCCCCTCAAGGCCGCATCTTGGATGCTCCCTGTGGCACGGGCAAGTATTGGCCCCTCATTCTCGCGAGTGGTCGCAGGGTCTTCGGTATTGACCAATCCCAGGGGATGTTGGCTCGCGCCCACGAAAAGTTTCCCGAGGTCCCTTGTGAGAAAATAGGCCTACAGGAACTGCGCTTTCAAGAAGCCTTTGACGGCGCGGTCTGTGTCGATGCCCTGGAGGTGGTGCCGCCGGAAGACTGGCCTCTTATCCTAGGGAATCTCTACCGCGCCCTCAAGCCGACCGGCTCTCTGTACCTCACGGTTGAGATCGCCGCAGCACAGGATATTGAGAAAGCCTTTGTGAAAGGTCAGCAAGCAGGCTTGCCTATCGTCTATGGCGAATGGGTAGAAGAAGGGGGGTATCATGCTGACTGGGCGCAAAACGGCTTTTATCATTACTACCCCAAGATCAAGCAAGTCAAAGACTGGCTACAGCGAGCCGGCTTTCACCGGATTGATGAAACCGTAGGAGATGAATACCATCATTTTGTGGTGCAGAAGGAGTGGTGCTGCCCACCCGTCTACTCAAGGGAAGTACGGGCTAACCAACCCGTTCCACCGCATCGCTGCCCGGTTGCGGATAGGAATGAACCTGAAAAGTCTCGTTTGGGCAGCTCGCGGTGACCGGGGCGTTAGGCGGCAACGCATACGTGTCTAGCATGCTTAACACTGAGATGCCTGAGACGCTGATGTTCAAATCATTCGTTGGGGACAATAGAACTGACGGGAAGGGATGAGTAATGAGAAGCTTCTGGCTTGGTAAGGATTTGCCGACAGAATTTGCTGATCCTGTAGTCAGAGATCACCTATCATTTAATGGACAACTGCATTTTCGATGTCGCTCGTGTGAAGAAGTTATATGGGGAGACGTAACCTTCGCGAAGTCGCTGCTCGAGCGCGGAACTGGATTCCCCTGTCCCAATTGTCGACAACAGGCTCTGGACGTCGTCAAGTTCATCGCGATTGAATCGCGGCTATGTCGGCAGTGTGGCGTACAATGCTTTGCTCATCCAGAGGACGAGTTCGAGTGCGTGGTCTGTCATACTCGCCGATTTGCTGTCGGTGAAACACTGATTCATCCTCCCTATCCCAGGCGGTTGTTTGTGCTTTACGGACGGGAAGAACCGTTCGGTCAGTCACCTAAAGACGACACCAACTTCTTAATCGAGTATGTTCGCGCACTACGCATGTCTCCGCAGTTTCATCAGACCTGTATTCATCTTGTTGCAGTCATCTACCTCCGGCAAAGCCGGAGGCTTGGAAATCGTGAACCGCTCAAAGCA
>CAZNOV010000263.1:0-1513 GCA_964574725.1 uncultured Nitrososphaera sp.
TAGTATGTTGCCGGAATCTCTATCGTAAATGAACCAGATTGGGTGGACACTCGGAAAACCGTCTTCGTCGATCGTTGCCAGTTGCATATTTAGCTTTCTCTGAAGAAAATTTTCCACTTCTCCTTCGGTCACGGGCTTTGGCATGCTTGGTATTGACTGTATGACTCTCATTGCTCATTATATCCTATGTTTTCATATAAGGATTAGCTCTTGAGTCAAAACTTCGGATTGCTACAAATCTATTTAAACAGATGGCTGGGACATAAAAGATCATGGTGGAGGCAGCAAGAAAACCGGCGCACAGTACTCTTACCATCATGAAGAGCAGGGATTTCGTTGTTGATAGATTACTCAAGCCCTGTGAAGAAGACGCTCATTCCAAATGCACAGGATGGGGTGTTATCAAGAAAGAAGTCTCGCGAGTTGGCGCAAACTACTTTCTTAAATGTACATGTGCATGCCACCATAAGCAGGAGCATCAGATCGGAAGGAAAAAACTGCTGCCGAAGAAAAAGAGGGCGACGAAGAAACGGCACCACAAAGACAAGAAAAGAAGCAGGGACAAAAGGACTAAGCACCGTTAACAATTAGATACATGCCTCAGAATTCAACATCGTAGAGACTGACTAGGAAATGCCTTTTTCAATCACGGCGTCTGGATCGATATCGGTTTTCCCCGATTCCGTGCGGACAAAGCCAGCTACCTTTCCGTATATTTCCAATTTGCCTCCTTGGTTGATCACATTTCCTCCGACAGTGCCATCAACTCGTGCATAACCTCCTTGGATAATCAAGTCTCCGCCAGTCATGCCGTTCAGAATGAACTCTCCACCATCTACTACTGTGACATTGCCCGTTACCACACCGAGCAGCTTGAAACTATCTGAAATGACCATGTTCCCCTGAATTCGACCGAATTCTTCCGCCACAATCTCGCAAAGCAAGATCTTCTATTAAAAGATGTGCAGATCCCAACCATAGTCATCATCCGACACGACAAGAATAGCCATCACTATTGTGTAAACCTGACAGAGGACACCGCTAGTTCTTCGAGCGATTTAGGTACCCCCTTAACTTGCGGCAAAAGGAAGTTCAAATATCCGTCATTCCGAGGGCTGCGTTTACACAGGGGGTCTAAGGCTGGCCGCTGACCTCGAGCACCAATTCCTCGTTTCTTGCCAATACGTGGTTCCAATAGTCCTGTACACGCTCTCCGCTGGAATTGGTAACTTGGATGATTCCGGCGGAATCAAGTCCCCAGATTCCTAGGAATTCACCGAGAGTGTACTCGCGTTCGGCTGTCGATTCGACGTGGATTGTCCCACTTGTATCATGCGTGTGCATGGGCGCAATCAGTCCGGAAGACGGCCCAAATTCATCCAGTGAATGATCCTTCCAGAGCTCGGATGACATCCCTATTTCTTTAGGAACCACCATTTCTCTTCCATCCTGAATGATGGCAATATGCGCGTGTATGTGCATTACAAGTTTGGGACTCGAATGAATTTCCTCC